>NZ_JRMM01000397.1:0-200 GCF_000972905.1 Mycobacterium sp. UM_Kg27 | reverse complement strand
GCCGGTGGTGATGGTGGTGCCGGCGGTAGCGGCACCGTTGCGGGTGCGCACGGCGTCGGTGGTGTGGGTGGTAGCGGTGGTTCGGGTACTGATGGCGCCAATGGCGGTGCTGGTACCACGGGCACCGCGCAGGACCGCACCGGTGGTGCGGGTGGCAATGGTGGCGATGGTGGTAACGCCGGTGCCGGTGGCGCCGGTGG
>NZ_JRMM01000396.1:0-204 GCF_000972905.1 Mycobacterium sp. UM_Kg27 | reverse complement strand
GGTGGCCGTCGCTGACCGTGAGCCGGTTGGCGGCCAAGATCGACAAGATCGTGGCCCAGGCCGATGCTGATGCGGTGCGCCGCCGCAAGAAGCGGCAGGCCGAACGCGAGATCGCCTTCGGGAACTTTGTTGAAGGGGGTCTGTCGGAGATCCAGGGCAGCCTGTTCACCACCGATGCGCGGGCGGTGGACACCGCGCTGGATG
>NZ_JRMM01000395.1:0-204 GCF_000972905.1 Mycobacterium sp. UM_Kg27 | reverse complement strand
GGTGGCCGTCGCTGACCGTGAGCCGGTTGGCGGCCAAGATCGACAAGATCGTGGCCCAGGCCGATGCTGATGCGGTGCGCCGCCGCAAGGAGCGGCAGGCCGAACGTGAGATCGTCTTCGGGAACTTTGTTGAAGGGGGTCTGTCGGAGATCCAGGGCAGCCTGTTCACCACCGATGCGCGGGCGGTGGACACCGCGCTGGATG
>NZ_JRMM01000394.1:0-215 GCF_000972905.1 Mycobacterium sp. UM_Kg27 | reverse complement strand
GATGTGCACGCGCAGACGGTGGAGGACGAGGCGCGCCGGATGTGGGCGTCGTCGACCAACATCTCCGGTGCGGGCTGGGGTGGTCTGGCGGAGCGGACCTCGATGGACACCATGGGTCAGATGCAGACCGCGTTTCGCAACATCGTGAACATGCTGCACGGGGTGCGGGATGGGTTGATTCGCGACGCTAACCACTACGAGCAGCAGGAAGCTGC
>NZ_JRMM01000393.1:0-217 GCF_000972905.1 Mycobacterium sp. UM_Kg27 | reverse complement strand
ATCCGTAGGTCTTCGCGGGTGGCCCAGCGGTGCCGGTCCAGGACGTTCTTCTGCAGCAAGCTGAAGAACGACTCCATGGCGGCGTTGTCGCCGGCGGCGCCGACCCGGCCCATGGAGCCGACCATGTCGTAGTGGTGCAGTGCGGCAACGAATTTCCGGCTTCGAAATTGCGACCCGCGGTCGGTGTGCAGCACACAGCCGGCGACATCGCCGCGGC
>NZ_JRMM01000392.1:0-217 GCF_000972905.1 Mycobacterium sp. UM_Kg27 | reverse complement strand
GCCGCGGCGATGTCGCCGGCTGTGTGCTGCACACCGACCGCGGGTCGCAATTTCGAAGCCGGAAATTCGTTGCCGCACTGCACCACTACACCATGATCGGCTCGATGGGCCGGGTCGGCGCCGCCGGTGACAACGCCGCCATGGAGTCGTTCTTCAGCTTGCTGCAGAAGAACGTCCTGGACCGGCACCGCTGGGCCACCCGCGAAGACCTACGGAT
>NZ_JRMM01000391.1:0-218 GCF_000972905.1 Mycobacterium sp. UM_Kg27 | reverse complement strand
ATCAACTCCTACAAGCGTCTGGTCCCGGGCTACGAAGCACCGATCAACCTGGTCTACAGCCAGCGCAACCGCTCAGCCTGCGTGCGCATTCCGATCACCGGCACCAACCCCAAGGCCAAGCGGCTGGAGTTCCGCTGCCCCGACTCCTCCGGCAACCCCTACCTGGCGTTCTCCGCCATGCTGATGGCCGGCATCGACGGCATCAAGAACAAGATCGA
>NZ_JRMM01000390.1:0-218 GCF_000972905.1 Mycobacterium sp. UM_Kg27 | reverse complement strand
TCGATCTTGTTCTTGATGCCGTCGATGCCGGCCATCAGCATGGCGGAGAACGCCAGGTAGGGGTTGCCGGAGGAGTCGGGGCAGCGGAATTCCAGCCGCTTGGCTTTGGGGTTGGTGCCGGTGATCGGGATGCGCACGCAGGCTGAGCGGTTGCGCTGGCTGTAGACCAGGTTGATCGGTGCTTCGTAGCCCGGGACCAGACGCTTGTAGGAGTTGAT
>NZ_JRMM01000389.1:0-223 GCF_000972905.1 Mycobacterium sp. UM_Kg27 | reverse complement strand
TGTTGGATGCGCATATTCCGCAGTTGGTGGCGTCGGAGTCGGCGTTTGGTGCCAAGGCGGCGTTGATGCGGTCGACGATGGCGCAGGCGGAGCAGACGGCGATGTCGGCGCAGGCGTTTCATGTGGGTGAGGCGGCTGCGGCGTTTCAGGGGTCGCATGCCCGGTTTGTGGCGATGGCGGCGCGGGTGAATGCGTTGCTGGATATGGCGCAGGTGAATCTGGC
>NZ_JRMM01000388.1:0-224 GCF_000972905.1 Mycobacterium sp. UM_Kg27 | reverse complement strand
AACGGTGCCGGCGGGGACAGTGAGCAGGCAGCCGGCTATGCCGGCCAGGACGGCGGCAACGGCGGCAACGCCGGTAAGGGTGGCGCCGGTGGGGCCAGCGGTGGCGGTATCTCCGCGGCCAGCGGTAGCGATGGTGTCGCCGGTATCGGTGGCAACGGTGGTGTCGGTGGTACCGGCCTCGACGGAGTCAACGGCACCGCGGAAAACCCTGATGGCACGGCCGG
>NZ_JRMM01000387.1:0-224 GCF_000972905.1 Mycobacterium sp. UM_Kg27 | reverse complement strand
CCGGCCGTGCCATCAGGGTTTTCCGCGGTGCCGTTGACTCCGTCGAGGCCGGTACCACCGACACCACCGTTGCCACCGATACCGGCGACCCCATCGCTACCGCTGGCCGCGGAGATGCCGCCACCGCTGGCCCCGCCGGCGCCACCCTTACCGGCGTTGCCGCCGTTGCCGCCGTCCTGGCCGGCATAGCCGGCTGCCTGCTCACTGTCCCCGCCGGCACCGTT
>NZ_JRMM01000386.1:0-226 GCF_000972905.1 Mycobacterium sp. UM_Kg27 | reverse complement strand
GCCTGGTGCTCAGCCTCCAACGACGCCGCCTGAGCACGAATCAACGCACCGTGGGCATCCACATCACCGAACTGGTAGTTAATCGACATGGTCGTGGTTCCCCTTCTGCCTAGCTGCCGGACAGGATCTGCTGCGACGCAGCTTCCTGCTGCTCGTAGTGGTTAGCGTCGCGAATCAACCCATCCCGCACCCCGTGCAGCATGTTCACGATGTTGCGAAACGCGGT
>NZ_JRMM01000385.1:0-227 GCF_000972905.1 Mycobacterium sp. UM_Kg27 | reverse complement strand
TATGCCGAGATCGTGGCCAGTGTTGCCAGTGTGTCGGCCGGTCCGGGTACTCGGGCCAATATCGATGAGTTCACTAAGACCACCTCGCGTGGGGTGGAGGTCATCGGTGGTGCGCAGCGGGGTAAGGCGATCATTATCTTGAATCCGGCTGATCCGCCGATGATTATGCGCGACACCATTTTCTGCCAGATCCCTGAGGACGCTGATCGGGATGCGATCACCGCGTC
>NZ_JRMM01000384.1:0-227 GCF_000972905.1 Mycobacterium sp. UM_Kg27 | reverse complement strand
GGAGATCGCCCGCGAGATGGCCGGCGTCACGGCTGGAGGAGTGTAATCGTTATGTCTGATCACATTTTTGATGTGCGGATCACCGACACTTCGCTGCGCGACGGCAGCCACCATAAGCGGCATCAGTTCACTCTCGATGAGGTCGGCGCGATCGTGGCCGCCCTGGATGCTGCCGGGGTGCCGGTGATCGAGGTGACCCACGGTGACGGGTTGGGCGGGTCGAGCTT
>NZ_JRMM01000383.1:0-227 GCF_000972905.1 Mycobacterium sp. UM_Kg27 | reverse complement strand
GGAGATCGCCCGCGAGATGGCCGGCGTCACGGCTGGAGGAGTGTAATCGTTATGTCTGATCACATTTTTGATGTGCGGATCACCGACACCTCGCTGCGCGACGGCAGCCACCATAAGCGGCATCAGTTCACTCTCGAAGAGGTCGGCGCGATCGTGGCCGCCCTGGATGCTGCCGGGGTGCCGGTGATCGAGGTGACCCACGGTGACGGGTTGGGCGGGTCGAGCTT
>NZ_JRMM01000382.1:0-230 GCF_000972905.1 Mycobacterium sp. UM_Kg27 | reverse complement strand
GGCACCGTGTTCGGCGACACGACCGGCAGCTCGGCCAGCGGTACCGCTATCGGTGGCGCGGGCGGAACCGCCACCGGCAACTCCAGCGTCGGCGGCAACGGCAACTACGCCTACGTTGAGGCGGTCGGCCCAAATAGCACGGCAACCGGTACGGCTCTCGGTGGTGCCGGAGGTGGTGCCTTCGGTGGTGGCGTCGGTGGCAACGGCGGCTACGCCTTGGTGGACGGCGG
>NZ_JRMM01000381.1:0-230 GCF_000972905.1 Mycobacterium sp. UM_Kg27 | reverse complement strand
GGCACCGTGTTCGGCGACACGACCGGCAGCTCGGCCAGCGGTACCGCTATCGGTGGCGCGGGCGGAACCGCCACCGGCAACTCCAGCGTGGGCGGCAACGGCAACTACGCCTACGTTGAGGCGGTCGGCCCGGATAGCACAGCAACCGGTACGGCTCTCGGTGGTGCCGGAGGTGGTGCCTTCGGTGGTGGCGTCGGTGGCAACGGCGGCTACGCCTTGGTGGACGGCGG
>NZ_JRMM01000380.1:0-241 GCF_000972905.1 Mycobacterium sp. UM_Kg27 | reverse complement strand
AGGCCGACATCGATGACGGCGTCAAGGCCGGCACCACCACGTTGGAGTCGACCGACCTGCGTGCAGCACGGCAGCGGATCAGGCTGCTGGAGCAGGAGAACGAGGTCCTGCGGCGGGCGGCAGCGTATTTGTCGCAGGCGAATCTGCCGGGTAAAGGCTCTACCCGCTCGTAAGCGAGCTCGCCGCCGACGGGATCCCCGTGGTGGTGACGTGCCGGGTACTGGACATTGCTCGCCAGCCC
>NZ_JRMM01000379.1:0-241 GCF_000972905.1 Mycobacterium sp. UM_Kg27 | reverse complement strand
CCGACTGCCCCGCCGCCAGCAGCGACGCCCGCGCCACCAACGTCACCGTCTACGTCCTCGCCGACCAAACCGCACTGAACACCCCGACCGATCCGCGATTCGGTAACGGCCCCCAGCCACCCAGCACCCCCACACCCACCCCGCGCACACAACCGCCACGCTCCGGACACCTCATCGGCGGCGGCACCGTGCCCGCCCCACTACTAGCCCAGCTCATCACCAACGGCGCCACCACCACACC
>NZ_JRMM01000378.1:0-241 GCF_000972905.1 Mycobacterium sp. UM_Kg27 | reverse complement strand
GGGCTGGCGAGCAATGTCCAGTACCCGGCACGTCACCACCACGGGGATCCCGTCGGCGGCGAGCTCGCTTACGAGCGGGTAGAGCCTTTTCCCGGCAGATTCGCCTGCGACAAATACGCTGCCGCCCGCCGCAGGACCTCGTTCTCCTGCTTCAGCAGCCTGATCCGCTGCCGTGCTGCACGCAGGTCGGTCGACTCCAACGTGGTGGTGCCGGCCTTGACGCCGTCATCGATGTCGGCCT
>NZ_JRMM01000377.1:0-244 GCF_000972905.1 Mycobacterium sp. UM_Kg27 | reverse complement strand
TAGGGTCTGCTGCACGGATAGGTGACAGTTTCGGTCACGCGGCCTGACTGGCCGGTGTGGTCATGATCGTCTCGTATTCGATCGGGGTCAACCGGCCCAGGGCGATCTGGCGCCGGCGACGGTGGTAGGTGCGTTCGATCCAGGTGACAATCGCGATCCGTAGGTCTTCGCGGGTGGCCCAGCGGTGCCGGTCCAGGACGTTCTTCTGCAGCAAGCTGAAGAACGACTCCATGGCGGCGTTGTC
>NZ_JRMM01000376.1:0-245 GCF_000972905.1 Mycobacterium sp. UM_Kg27 | reverse complement strand
CAGTTCGGTGATGTGGATGCCCACGGTGCGTTGATTCGTGCTCAGGCGGCGTCGTTGGAGGCTGAGCACCAGGCGATCGTGCACGATGTGCTGGCTGCCGGTGATTTCTGGGGTGGCGCGGGTTCGGTGGCGTGCCAGGAGTTTGTGGCGCAGTTGGGCCGCAACTTCGCGGTGATCTACGAGCAGGCCAACAGCCACGGTCAGAAGGTGCAGTCGGCCGGCAACAACATGGCCAACACCGACGC
>NZ_JRMM01000375.1:0-251 GCF_000972905.1 Mycobacterium sp. UM_Kg27 | reverse complement strand
GGTGATCCGCACATCAAAAATGTGATCAGACATAACGATTACACTCCTCCAGCCGTGACGCCGGCCATCTCGCGGGCGATCTCCTCGCCGACCTTGGTGGCGGCGGCGGTCATGATGTCCAGGTTCCCCGCATACGGCGGCAGGTAATCCCCGGCACCCTCGACCTCCACGAACGTGGTCACCACCGCACGCCCACCCGAATTCAGCGACGGCTCATCGAACTGCGGCTCATTGAGCAACCGATAACCCGG
>NZ_JRMM01000374.1:0-251 GCF_000972905.1 Mycobacterium sp. UM_Kg27 | reverse complement strand
CCGGGTTATCGGTTGCTCAATGAGCCGCAGTTCGATGAGCCGTCGCTGAATTCGGGTGGGCGTGCGGTGGTGACCACGTTCGTGGAGGTTGAGGGTGCCGGGGATTACCTGCCGCCGTATGCGGGGAACCTGGACATCATGACGGCGGCGGCGACCAAGGTGGGCGAGGAGATCGCCCGCGAGATGGCCGGCGTCACGGCTGGAGGAGTGTAATCGTTATGTCTGATCACATTTTTGATGTGCGGATCACC
>NZ_JRMM01000373.1:0-253 GCF_000972905.1 Mycobacterium sp. UM_Kg27 | reverse complement strand
GCTGCCGTGCTGCACGCAGGTCGGTCGACTCCAACGTGGTGGTGCCGGCCTTGACGCCGTCATCGATGTCGGCCTGGCGCAGCCACTTGGTCAGCGTCATCGGGTGCACCCCGAAATCGTTGGCGACCGCCTCGATGGTCACCCCGGGATCGCGGTTGCGGGCGACCCGGACAACGTCGTCACGGAACTCTTTCGGATAAGGCCTGGGCACAATGACATCCTTCCAGCCCACCCCGCAAGGCAAGCCAACTCA
>NZ_JRMM01000372.1:0-253 GCF_000972905.1 Mycobacterium sp. UM_Kg27 | reverse complement strand
TGAGTTGGCTTGCCTTGCGGGGTGGGCTGGAAGGATGTCATTGTGCCCAGGCCTTATCCGAAAGAGTTCCGTGACGACGTTGTCCGGGTTGCCCGCAACCGCGATCCCGGGGTGACCATCGAACAGGTTGCCACCGATTTCGGGGTGCACCCGATGACGCTGCACAAGTGGCTGCGCCAGGCCGACATCGATGACGGCGTCAAGGCCGGCACCACCACGTTGGAGTCGACCGACCTGCGTGCAGCACGGCAGC
>NZ_JRMM01000371.1:0-257 GCF_000972905.1 Mycobacterium sp. UM_Kg27 | reverse complement strand
GAGGTTGAGTTGAGCGAGAAGAGTGCTGCGCCGGTCGGGGGGCCGGATCGTCGGGCGATTGTTGCTGAGGCGCTGCGCAAGATTGATGATTTGACGGCGCGGTTGGCGGTTGCCGAGGCTGGCGATACCGAGCCGATCGCGGTGGTGGGTGTGGGGTGTCGTCTGCCTGGTGGGGTGGATGGGCCGGCCGCGTTGTGGCGGTTGTTGTGTGATGAGGGTTCGGGGATTGTTCGGGTTCCGGCGGATCGCTGGGATGC
>NZ_JRMM01000370.1:0-263 GCF_000972905.1 Mycobacterium sp. UM_Kg27 | reverse complement strand
GTGGTGGTCCACCTCGATGTCGAACAACAGATCGGCGCCCTGCACCTGGGCCCCCTGCTCTGCGACGCCGACCGCCAATACCTGACCTGTGACGCCACCTGCGAAGTCTGGTTCCAACGCCAAGGCCGCGTGATCGGCTGCGGCCGCTCCACCCGCACCATCAACCGCCGGCTGCGGCGCGCCCTCGAGCACCGCCACCGCACCTGCGCCGTCCCCGGCTGCAGCGCCACCCGCGGCCTGCACGGCCACCACATCCAGCACTG
>NZ_JRMM01000369.1:0-263 GCF_000972905.1 Mycobacterium sp. UM_Kg27 | reverse complement strand
GTGGTGGTCCACCTCGATGTCGAACAACAGATCGGCGCCCTGCACCTGGGCCCCCTGCTCTGCGACGCCGACCGCCAATACCTGACCTGCGACGCCACCTGCGAAGTCTGGTTCCAACGCCAAGGCCGCGTGATCGGCTGCGGCCGCTCCACCCGCACCATCAACCGCCGGCTCCGGCGCGCCCTCGAGCACCGCCACCGCACCTGCGCCGTCCCCGGCTGCAGCGCCACCCGCGGCCTGCACGGCCACCACATCCAGCACTG
>NZ_JRMM01000368.1:0-269 GCF_000972905.1 Mycobacterium sp. UM_Kg27 | reverse complement strand
GGTGGTTCCGGTGCCGACGGTGCCGCGGGGACGTTCGCTGATGGTGGCGACGGCAATGGTGGGGCTGGTGGTAACGCCGGCTCTGGTGGTGCGGGCGGCAATGGGGGTGCCGGTGGTGTGGCCGGTAGTGCCACCAACGGTGCTGCCGGTATCACCGGTTCCGGTGGTGCCGCCGGGGAGGGCGGCAATGCCGGGGCTGCGGGTGCTGGTGGTGCGGGTGCGGCTGGTACCGCGGAGCGCCCCGACGCCGGCAATGGTGGTGCCGGTGG
>NZ_JRMM01000367.1:0-270 GCF_000972905.1 Mycobacterium sp. UM_Kg27 | reverse complement strand
CGGCGGCGTTGCGGATCAGTCAGGGCTTAGCGGCTAGTCGGTTGCACTATGCCCGGGCGATGCGGGAGCGGTTGCCGCAGGTGGCAGAGTTGTTCAAGGCCGGTGACATTGATATCCGGTTGTTTCAGACGATGGTGTATCGCACCGGGTTGATCACAGACCGGCAGGTGCTGGCGGAGGTGGATGCGCAGTTGGTGGCGCAGGTGCTGCGGTGGCCGTCGCTGACCGTGAGCCGGTTGGCGGCCAAGATCGACAAGATCGTGGCCCAGG
>NZ_JRMM01000366.1:0-271 GCF_000972905.1 Mycobacterium sp. UM_Kg27 | reverse complement strand
AACTTGTGGAACGAGGTCAAGGACCGGCTGGACAAGCCGGGCGGCGGGCTCTCCGGTGGGCAACAGCAGCGGTTGTGCATCGCGCGAGCCATCGCGGTGCAACCCGACGTACTGTTGATGGATGAGCCTTGCTCGGCGCTGGATCCGATCTCGACGATGGCCATCGAAGAGCTGATCTCCCAGCTCAAGCAGGACTACACCATCGTCATCGTCACCCACAACATGCAGCAGGCGGCGCGGGTGAGTGATCAGACGGCGTTCTTCAACCTGG
>NZ_JRMM01000365.1:0-275 GCF_000972905.1 Mycobacterium sp. UM_Kg27 | reverse complement strand
GGTGGGGTGGATGGGCCGGCCGCGTTGTGGCGGTTGTTGTGTGATGAGGGTTCGGGGATTGTTCGGGTTCCGGCGGATCGCTGGGATGCTGATGCGTTGTTTTCGTCGGATCATTCGGTGCCGGGGACGATTTGTTCTCGTGAGGGCGGGTTTTTGACGTCGTGGCAGCCGGCGGAGTTTGACGCGGAGTTTTTTGGTATTTCGCCGCGTGAGGCTGATGCGATGGATCCTCAGCAGCGGTTGTTGATGGAGGTGGCCTGGGAGGCGTTGGAGCA
>NZ_JRMM01000364.1:0-285 GCF_000972905.1 Mycobacterium sp. UM_Kg27 | reverse complement strand
CGAAGGTGGGATCGGCGATTGGGACGAAGTCGTAACAAGGTAGCCGTACCGGAAGGTGCGGCTGGATCACCTCCTTTCTAAGGAGCACCTTTTTTCCCCCGTCCCCGCAATCAGTGCGGGATCCGATGGTTGGGATAGTTTGCCGGCGCCTGTAGTGGGTTGTCCGGTGGTGCAGATTAATTTGAGACAGCAACAACGTTGATCACCAACCGGTAGCGCCCCCTTGTGGGGTGGTGCCGGCCGGCTTTGTGTTGGGCACACTGTTGGGTCCTGAGGCAACAGGCC
>NZ_JRMM01000363.1:0-286 GCF_000972905.1 Mycobacterium sp. UM_Kg27 | reverse complement strand
GGCCTGTTGCCTCAGGACCCAACAGTGTGCCCAACACAAAGCCGGCCGGCACCACCCCACAAGGGGGCGCTACCGGTTGGTGATCAACGCTGTTGCTGTTCATGAAACTATCTGCACCACCGGACAACCCACTACAGGCGCCGGCAAACTATCCCAACCATCGGATCCCACACTGATTGCGGGGACGGGGGAAAAATGGTGCTCCTTAGAAAGGAGGTGATCCAGCCGCACCTTCCGGTACGGCTACCTTGTTACGACTTCGTCCCAATCGCCGATCCCACCTTCG
>NZ_JRMM01000362.1:0-288 GCF_000972905.1 Mycobacterium sp. UM_Kg27 | reverse complement strand
CGCCACCGCTGCCCGCGGTCGCACCATTGCCGCCGCCGGCACCGGCACCACCGTCGCCACCGTTGCCAGCGCCACCGGCAGCACCACCGTCGCCACCGACACCACCGACACCCTGGCCACCGGCACTGCCGTTGGTCGCCGAACCACCGGCACCACCAGCGCCACCGTTACCGCCAGCGCCACCGTTGCCGCCGTCCGTACCGTCGCCGCCGTCAGAACCGTTGCCGCCGGAGCCGGCCGCCGCGTTGGCGCCGGTCGAGCCGTCAACACCGGCGCCACCGGCACCAC
>NZ_JRMM01000361.1:0-288 GCF_000972905.1 Mycobacterium sp. UM_Kg27 | reverse complement strand
GTGGTGCCGGTGGCGCCGGTGTTGACGGCTCGACCGGCGCCAACGCGGCGGCCGGCTCCGGCGGCAACGGTTCTGACGGCGGCGACGGTGGCAATGGCGGTAACGGTGGCCTGGGCGGCAACGGTGGTGCTGGTGGTGCTGGTGGTTCGGCGACCAACGGCAGTGCCGGTGGCCAGGGTGTCGGTGGTGTCGGTGGCAGCGGTGGTGCTGCCGGTGGCGCTGGCAACGGTGGCGACGGTGGTGCCGGTGCCGGCGGCGGCAATGGTGCGACCGCGGGCAGCGGTGGCG
>NZ_JRMM01000360.1:0-290 GCF_000972905.1 Mycobacterium sp. UM_Kg27 | reverse complement strand
CAGCGTCAGATGTGTATAAGAGACAGGTTCAGGAACTCCGGGCGGAAGTGCTTCTTGAGCTCGTCGTTGACCTTGAGCTTCATCCGCTCGTAGTTGTTCTCCCCGCCGCCCTGGGTGAAGCCCAGTCCGACCGCCTTGGAGATGTCGGAGGTGCCCAGGTTGGAGGTGAAGATCAACACGCAGTTCTTGAAGTCCACCGTGCGGCCCTGCCCATCGGTGAGCCGGCCGTCCTCGAGAACCTGCAACAGGCTGTTGTAGATCTGTCTCTTATACACATCTGACGCTGCCGA
>NZ_JRMM01000359.1:0-296 GCF_000972905.1 Mycobacterium sp. UM_Kg27 | reverse complement strand
CGCTCTCGCTGGATTTCCAGTGCGATGTCGATGAGCTGGTCTTCCTGGCCGCCGATCAGCTTGCGCTGACCGACCCGCAGCAGCAACTCGTGGGCGGGCACCCCGTAACGCTCACCCTGGCGCACCGCGTGCTTGAGGAAACTCGAGTACACCCCCGAGTAGCCCATCACCAGCGCATTGCGGTCCAGCACGCACTCGGCGGGCATCGCCGGGCGCACCACGTCCTCAGCGGCATCAGCGATGTCGAAGAAGTCGATACCGGTCTTGACACCGATCTTGTCGAACACCCCGATCAA
>NZ_JRMM01000358.1:0-296 GCF_000972905.1 Mycobacterium sp. UM_Kg27 | reverse complement strand
TTGATCGGGGTGTTCGACAAGATCGGTGTCAAGACCGGTATCGACTTCTTCGACATCGCTGATGCCGCTGAGGACGTGGTGCGCCCGGCAATGCCCGCCGAGTGCGTGCTGGACCGCAACGCGTTGGTGATGGGCTATTCCGGGGTGTACTCGAGTTTCCTCAAGCACGCCGTGCGCCAGGGTGAGCGTTACGGGGTGCCGGCGCATGAGTTGCTGCTGCGGGTCGGTCAGCGCAAGCTGATCGGCGGCCAGGAAGACCAGCTCATCGACATCGCACTGGAAATCCAGCGAGAGCG
>NZ_JRMM01000357.1:0-299 GCF_000972905.1 Mycobacterium sp. UM_Kg27 | reverse complement strand
AACACCACCCGTGCTGCGCAGGGTGATGGCGGCAATGGTGGTGCCGGTGGCAAGGGTGGTGCCGGGTTTGACGCGGTCGCCGAGGGCGCCGGTGCTGGTGTCTCGGGCACCGATGGTGGTGCTGGTGGTGATGGTGGCGCCGGTGGTAGCGGCACCGTCGCGGGTGCGCACGGTGCTGGTGGCGTGGGTGGTAATGGTGGTTCGGGTACTGATGGCGCTGATGGCGCGGTCGGTAGCACGGGCACTGCGCAGGATCGCACCGGTGGCGCTGGTGGCAATGGTGGCGATGGTGGTAACGC
>NZ_JRMM01000356.1:0-299 GCF_000972905.1 Mycobacterium sp. UM_Kg27 | reverse complement strand
GCGTTACCACCATCGCCACCATTGCCACCAGCGCCACCGGTGCGATCCTGCGCAGTGCCCGTGCTACCGACCGCGCCATCAGCGCCATCGGTACCCGAACCACCATTACCACCCACGCCACCAGCACCATGCGCACCCGCGACGGTGCCGCTACCACCGGCGCCACCGTCACCACCGACACCACCATTGGTGCCCGAGACACCAGCACCCGCGCCCTCGGCGACCGCGTCAAACCCGGCACCACCCTTGCCACCGGCACCACCATTGCCGCCATCACCCTGCGCAGCACGGGTGGTGTT
>NZ_JRMM01000355.1:0-304 GCF_000972905.1 Mycobacterium sp. UM_Kg27 | reverse complement strand
GATGTGTATAAGAGACAGCCCGCGGTGCCGGAAGTGCCGTCGCCGAGGCCGTCGGTGATGCCGTTGACACCGGCCGTGCCCGCGCCACCGTTACCGCCGGCACCACCGGTACCGATCGCTCCGGCCGCGCCACCCTTACCGCCGGCGCCACCGTCTTGTGCGCCATCACCGGGCAAGAGCACGCCGTTGCCGCCGTTACCGCCGGCGCCGCCATCACCACCGGAACCGTTGGTTCCGGCCGCGCCGCTGGCCGCCTGCGTACTGCCCTGGCCGATACCACCGGCACCACCTGTCTCTTATACAC
>NZ_JRMM01000354.1:0-309 GCF_000972905.1 Mycobacterium sp. UM_Kg27 | reverse complement strand
GGTCGGGGTGTTCAGTGCGGTTTGGTCGGCGAGGACGTAGACGGTGACGTTGGTGGCGCGGGCGTCGCTGCTGGCGGCGGGGCAGTCGGTGTTGGTGCAGGCGCAGGCCAGGGTGTCGGCGCCGGCGGCCAGGGCGCCGAGGGCGTCGGCGCGGCGTTGGGCCAGGGTGCGGGGGTCGTCGTCGCAGACGGTGTGGGCCAGTTGGGTCAGGCGCCGGTCTAGGGCGGTGGCGTCGGTGGCCCAGAGCCGGCCCCATAGGGCGGTGGTGCCGTTTTCGCTGTTGCGGGTGTCGACGGTGACGTCGCGGCT
>NZ_JRMM01000353.1:0-309 GCF_000972905.1 Mycobacterium sp. UM_Kg27 | reverse complement strand
AGCCGCGACGTCACCGTCGACACCCGCAACAGCGAAAACGGCACCACCGCCCTATGGGGCCGGCTCTGGGCCACCGACGCCACCGCCCTGGACCGGCGCCTGACCCAACTGGCCCACACCGTCTGCGACGACGACCCCCGCAACCTGGCCCAACGCCGCGCCGACGCCCTCGGCGCCCTGGCCGCCGGCGCCGACACCCTGGCCTGCGCCTGCACCAACCCCGACTGCCCCGCCGCCAGCAGCGACGCCCGCGCCACCAACGTCACCGTCTACGTCCTCGCCGACCAAACCGCACTGAACACCCCGACC
>NZ_JRMM01000352.1:0-321 GCF_000972905.1 Mycobacterium sp. UM_Kg27 | reverse complement strand
GCGATCCCGACGGTCGAGCAGGAAGCCGCACGGGATCTGGTCAGAGCCCGGGAGGACTGCCGCGGTGATCTGATGCGAGCACGTCATCGATTGTCGAAACTGCTACTGCGCCATGGCATCGTCTACTACGGCGGCAATGCGTGGACCGGCAAGCACGACATCTGGCTGCGGCACGATGCGCTGCGGCGACTGCCCACCGGCGCGACGCGGTTGACCTTCGACGCCGACTACGACACCGTTTTGACAGTCAAGGCCCGGCGTGATCGTCTCGACACCGCCATCGAGGAGGCCGCCGCGGATTGCGAGTTCACGGCGCTGGTG
>NZ_JRMM01000351.1:0-321 GCF_000972905.1 Mycobacterium sp. UM_Kg27 | reverse complement strand
GCGATCCCGACGGTCGAGCAGGAAGCCGCACGGGATCTGGTCAGAGCCCGGGAGGACTGCCGCGGTGATCTGATGCGAGCACGTCATCGGTTGTCGAAACTGCTACTGCGCCATGGCATCGTCTACTACGGCGGCAATGCGTGGACCGGCAAGCACGACATCTGACTGCGGCACGATGCGCTGCGGCGACTGCCCACCGGCGCGACGCGGTTGACCTTCGACGCCGACTACAACACCGTTTTGACAGTCAAGGCCCGGCGTGATCGTCTCGACACCGCCATCGAGGAGGCCGCCGCGGATTGCGAGTTCACGGCGCTGGTG
>NZ_JRMM01000350.1:0-328 GCF_000972905.1 Mycobacterium sp. UM_Kg27 | reverse complement strand
GCTGCGGCGTTTCAGGGGTCGCATGCCCGGTTTGTGGCGATGGCGGCGCGGGTGAATGCGTTGCTGGATATGGCGCAGGTGAATCTGGCGGATGCCGGTTCGACGTATGTGGCGGCTGACGCTGCTGCGGCTTCTGGTTACACCGGGGTTTAGCGGGCGGACCAGGGAAAAGGAGCAGACTGATGTCACAGATTATGTACAACTACCCGGCGATGCTGGCCCATGCGGCTGAGATGAACGGGTATGCGGGCACGTTGCAGGCGGTGGGTGCTGACATTGCCAGTGAGCAGGCGGCGTTGTCGGCGGCGTGGCAGGGCGATACGGGTAT
>NZ_JRMM01000349.1:0-328 GCF_000972905.1 Mycobacterium sp. UM_Kg27 | reverse complement strand
GCTGCGGCGTTTCAGGGGTCGCATGCCCGGTTTGTGGCGATGGCGGCGCGGGTGAATGCGTTGCTGGATATGGCGCAGGTGAATCTGGCTGATGCCGGTTCGACGTATGTGGCGGCTGACGCTGCTGCGGCTTCTGGTTACACCGGGGTTTAGCGGGCGGGCCAGGGAAAAGGAGCAGACTGATGTCACAGATTATGTACAACTACCCGGCGATGTTGGCCCATGCGGCTGAGATGAATGGGTATGCGGGCACGTTGCAGGCGGTGGGTGCTGACATTGCCAGTGAGCAGGCGGCGTTGTCGGCGGCGTGGCAGGGCGATACGGGTAT
>NZ_JRMM01000348.1:0-335 GCF_000972905.1 Mycobacterium sp. UM_Kg27 | reverse complement strand
GATTTCGACGACATGCTCGATGTCCTCGTCGCACCTTTTGCCACCGCAGCCGGCGAACTGGACCCCCAGGCCGTCACCGACAACACCGCGTGGGACACCTTCTTCTCTGCCGAGCACTGGGACGCCGCCTTCGCCGCGCTGGCTGAGCCCGGCCCGGCACTCTCCTTGGCCTTCGACCCCTACGCCGGGCTGTACAGCCTGGCCGAAAAATGGATCGACAGCGAATTCGGCAGCCAGGTCAACAGCGTCATCAACCAGATCTTCGGCTCCACCGTGATCGGCAACGGCGCCGACGGCACCGAAGCCAACCCCAACGGCGGAGCCGGCGGCTGGCT
>NZ_JRMM01000347.1:0-336 GCF_000972905.1 Mycobacterium sp. UM_Kg27 | reverse complement strand
TTGTCGCGGCCGCCTAGCGGGGCTTCGGTGGCGGAGTTCAGTGCGTGGTTTTTGCAGCGTCATCCGCGTGCCACGCCGGAGTCGGCGGCGTTGCTGGATCGGATCGGTGTGTCGGCGCGGGCGGAGAATCGGGCGGCGGCGGCGCAGTTGGTGGCGATTGGGGAGTTGTTTGCGCTGCGGTTGAGGTGCTGTGGTGAGACCGAGCAGTGGGCGGTCGATACCGAGGCGGCGGTGGCTGCTGAGGTGGCGGCGGCGTTGCGGATCAGTCAGGGCTTAGCGGCTAGTCGGTTGCACTATGCCCGGGCGATGCGGGAGCGGTTGCCGCAGGTGGCAGAG
>NZ_JRMM01000346.1:0-343 GCF_000972905.1 Mycobacterium sp. UM_Kg27 | reverse complement strand
TTCCGCTGCCCCGACTCCTCCGGCAACCCCTACCTGGCGTTCTCCGCCATGCTGATGGCCGGCATCGACGGCATCAAGAACAAGATCGAACCGGCCGCACCCGTCGACAAGGACCTCTACGACCTTCCGGCCGACGAGGCGGCGTCGATCTCGCAGGCCCCCACCACGCTGGCCGAGGTGATGGACAACCTCGAGGCCGACCACGAATACCTCACCGAAGGCGGTGTATTCACCCCCGACGTGATCCAGACCTGGATCAACTACAAGCGGGAGAACGAGATCACCCCCGTCAACCTGCGACCACACCCCTACGAGTTCGCCCTCTACTACGACTGCTGACCGG
>NZ_JRMM01000345.1:0-343 GCF_000972905.1 Mycobacterium sp. UM_Kg27 | reverse complement strand
GCATTCGGCGTCAACTCCGAAAAATTCAAATGCCGCGGAATGAAACCCTGCTGCACCGACAACACCGTCTTGATGAACCCGGCAACACCCGAAGCAGACTCCAAATGCCCCAAATTGGTCTTCACCGACCCCAACACCAACGGCGCCCCAGAACCCCGCTCACCAAACACCGCCGACAAGGCATCCAACTCAATCGGATCACCCAACGCCGTACCGGTGCCATGCGCCTCGACATAATCGATATCGCCCGGCTCCAACCGCGCCGACGCCAACGCCGCCCGCACCACCTTCTGCTGCGCCGGACCCGACGGCACCGTCTGACCCGACGACGGCCCATCCTGAT
>NZ_JRMM01000344.1:0-343 GCF_000972905.1 Mycobacterium sp. UM_Kg27 | reverse complement strand
ATCAGGATGGGCCGTCGTCGGGTCAGACGGTGCCGTCGGGTCCGGCGCAGCAGAAGGTGGTGCGGGCGGCGTTGGCGTCGGCGCGGTTGTCCCCGGCTGATATCGACTATGTCGAGGCGCATGGCACTGGTACGGCGTTGGGTGATCCGATTGAGTTGGATGCCTTGTCGGCGGTGTTTGGTGAGCGGGGTTCGGCGGCGCCGTTGGTGTTGGGGTCGGTGAAGACCAATTTGGGGCATTTGGAGTCTGCGTCTGGTGTTGCCGGGTTCATCAAGACGGTGTTGTCGGTGCAGCAGGGTTTCATTCCGCGGCATTTGAATTTTTCGGAGTTGACGCCGAATGC
>NZ_JRMM01000343.1:0-353 GCF_000972905.1 Mycobacterium sp. UM_Kg27 | reverse complement strand
AGCTCGGCCCCGAAGAAAATCGCCGCTGCTTTCAAGATCTCATTGGCGCGGCGCAGTTCAGCGATCTCGCGGCGCAACGCCTTGTTCTCCTGGGCCATCGCCGAGGTCACACCGGGTCGCTGACCGGAATCGACCTGCGAGCCACGAACCCAGGTCCGCAGCGTCTCCGCAGTACCGATTCCCAACATGCCGGCCACCGCGGTGATTGCCGCCCACTCCGAGGGGTACTGCGGGCGGACCTCGGCCACCATCCGCACCGCGCGCTCTCGAAGCTCAGCGGGATACCTGCTTGCACGTCCCATAACTCGAATCCTCCCAAGATCGGGAGTCTCCGGACTTACCGGGACGGCTCA
>NZ_JRMM01000342.1:0-360 GCF_000972905.1 Mycobacterium sp. UM_Kg27 | reverse complement strand
GTTGGTGGTTGGTGGTGCTTGGGGTTGGAAGGGTTGGTACCACCACCAGTGGGCGCGTTCGCCGGTGGGTCCGGGGCAGGGTGTGACGGTGGGTGCGGGGGTGCGGGGTGGGTGGGCCAGTGATCCGGGGTGCAGTGGTTGGCCGTTGGTGTCGGTGACGACGAGGTGGTCGGCTGGTCCGGTGATGGTGATGATGCCGCGGTGGTGGAGCCGGTGGTGATAGGGGCATAGCAGGACCAGGTTGTTGAGGTCGGTTTCGCCGCCGTCTTCCCAGTGCTGGATGTGGTGGCCGTGCAGGCCGCGGGTGGCGCTGCAGCCGGGGACGGCGCAGGTGCGGTGGCGGTGCTCGAGGGCGCGCCG
>NZ_JRMM01000341.1:0-363 GCF_000972905.1 Mycobacterium sp. UM_Kg27 | reverse complement strand
GATGGCGCTGATGGCGCGGTCGGTAGCACGGGCACTGCGCAGGATCGCACCGGTGGCGCTGGTGGCAATGGTGGCGATGGTGGTAACGCTGGTGCCGGTGGCGCCGGTGGTTCGTCCGGTGGCGGCAACTACGCGACGTCGGGGACCAATGGTTCGGCCGGTTCCGGCGGTAATGGTGGCGCCGGTGGTGCCGGGTATGACGCCGCTGCGGATGGGACTGCTGCGGCAGGTACCTCCGGTGGCAATGGTGGTGTCGGTGGTGACGCCGGTCATGGTGGCCTTGAGGTCGGTGGCGGGCGCGCCGCGGATGGCACGGCCGGTGTCGGCGGTAATGGTGGCGACGGTAAGGACGGCGCCGCGGGT
>NZ_JRMM01000340.1:0-373 GCF_000972905.1 Mycobacterium sp. UM_Kg27 | reverse complement strand
TCCAACCCGAACCCGGTGTCATCGACTACGACTACCTGGCCTCCATCGAAAACACCGTCGAAATCCTGGGCAACCACAACATCATGGTCGTCCTCGACATGCACCAAGACCTCTACAGCGAGGCGTTCGGCGGCGAGGGCGCCCCCGACTGGGCCAACATCACCGGCGGCCTGCCTCATATCGGCGTGGGCTTCCCGGGCACCTACCCGGTGAGCCCGGCACAGAACTACGCCTGGGACGCGTTCTGGGCCAACGAGAAGACGCCGGACGGCATCGGGTTGCAGAACCACTACGGCATCATGTGGCAGGCCGTCGCCAACTACTTCAAGGGCAACGAGAACGTCGCCGGCTACGAGATCATGAACGAGCCGTG
>NZ_JRMM01000339.1:0-373 GCF_000972905.1 Mycobacterium sp. UM_Kg27 | reverse complement strand
CACGGCTCGTTCATGATCTCGTAGCCGGCGACGTTCTCGTTGCCCTTGAAGTAGTTGGCGACGGCCTGCCACATGATGCCGTAGTGGTTTTGCAACCCGATGCCGTCCGGCGTCTTCTCGTTGGCCCAGAACGCGTCCCACGCGTAGTTCTGTGCCGGGCTCACGAAGTAGCTGAACGGGAAGCCCACATCGAAGTTGGGCAGGCCACCGGTTAAGGTGGCCCACTCCGGTGCGCCGTCGCCGCCGAAGTAGCCACCGTAGAGGTCTTGGTGCATGTCGAGAATGACCATGATGTTGTGGTTGCCCAGGATTTCGACGGTGTTTTCGATGGAGGCCAGGTAGTCGTAGTCGATGACACCGGGTTCGGGTTGGA
>NZ_JRMM01000338.1:0-381 GCF_000972905.1 Mycobacterium sp. UM_Kg27 | reverse complement strand
TGTATAAGAGACAGATCTGGTGGTGGTGGGCATCGGGTCACGCCCGGCCAGCGACTGGCTGGCCGGCAGTGATATCGCGGTGGCCGACGGTGTCGTCTGCGACGCGGTCGGGCGCACCAGCGCCCCCGATGTGTGGGCGATCGGCGACGTGGCGTCCTGGCGGGATGCGACCGGGAGCCAGATCCGCGTCGAGCACTGGAGCAACGTCGCCGAGCAGGCGAGGACCCTGGTGGCGGCGATGCTGAACCTGGAAGCAGTGGTGAGCCCGGGCGTGCCCTACTTCTGGAGCGACCAGTACGACGTCAAAATTCAGTGCCTGGGAAGCCCGCGCGCCGGCGACACCGTGCACGTGGTCGACGATGACTGTCTCTTATACACATC
>NZ_JRMM01000337.1:0-384 GCF_000972905.1 Mycobacterium sp. UM_Kg27 | reverse complement strand
ATGTGTATAAGAGACAGACCGGCAGGCGGCGCCGAGACGTTGGCCTATCTGGTGACCGGGGGCCACGCCGAAGGCTTCGGGCCCAGCCTGACCGGCCGCGACCAGTCCAGGGCTCCAGCCGCCGGCGCTTCCGCGGCGGTCTCGGCTCGCGCGCCGGCAGCTCGCGCACCGCTGCGGTCGCGCCGGCGGCGCCGTGACCAGATCAAGGAATACGCCCACGCCACCATGACGCTGGGTGCCGCCGACGACTACGAAACGCCCGACGAGACAACGACACCCGCCTGCTCGGAATCCGGGGCAGGAGCACTGGGGTTCACCGGGACAGCTCAGCGAAGCGACGCGGGAGCAGCAGGACTGGCCCGGTTGCGCGGCAACGCTTTCGGA
>NZ_JRMM01000336.1:0-385 GCF_000972905.1 Mycobacterium sp. UM_Kg27 | reverse complement strand
GACCCCGATCGAATACGAGACGATCATGACCACACCGGCCAGTCAGGCCGCGTGACCGAAACTGTCACCTATCCGTGCAGCAGACCCTAGTGCAGCTAGCGTAGCTATGTGGCTAGAAATGACGCAAAGGCAGCGGCCCGCGAAGAGGCCAAGCCGCGGTGCTGATCTATGCGGCCGCCCTGTTCTCCGAACGCGCTTCCGCGGCCACATGATTCGCGATATCGGAAACGCAACCCCACCGACGGGTACCGCATTGCATTCCCGGTGAGCTAAACCGGCGGTCTGGGCAGAATCGTCTATTCGGTTTCGAGGGCTGCGAGGACCTCGTCGGACAGGTCGACGTTGGTCCACACGTTCTGCACGTCGTCACTATCCTCGAGCGCCT
>NZ_JRMM01000335.1:0-389 GCF_000972905.1 Mycobacterium sp. UM_Kg27 | reverse complement strand
CCGTTAGACGGTATGGGGTGACGCCCGGCTTTCGTCGGGGGTTGCGGGCCGGGGCCTCACTCACAAAAACTCGTGGGTTACCGAGCAGAAGTCCCTGCCCGGCCTATCCAACATTTGTGGGAGGCCCCGGTGTTTACAGAGCGTACGAGCGTAGGGCTCGATGTGCACGCACGATCGGTCGCAGCAGCGGCGATCGATAGCGTCACAGGCGAGGTGGCCCAGGCAACGCTGACCCCCGACTATGGGGACGTCCGTGGCTGGCTGGACCGGTTGGCTGGACCTGTCGCGGTGGTCTATGAGGCCGGCCCGACAGGGTTCGGGCTGTATCGGCACCTGAGGGCAGCAGGTGTTCGTTGCGAGGTGGCGGCGCCGAGCAAGCTGCAGCGCCC
>NZ_JRMM01000334.1:0-392 GCF_000972905.1 Mycobacterium sp. UM_Kg27 | reverse complement strand
CCGTGGGCACCGACAGTGGAGCCCTGCCCGCCCGCGCCGCCGTTGCCACCGGCGCCCCCATCACCGGCATGAGTGCCATGAGCACCCGGCTCGTCACCGTGGAAGCCGTTGAAGCCGTTGCCGCCGGCACCACCATCGCCACCGGCGCCACCGACACCCTGAGCCGCGTGGGAACCGTCCGCAGCCAACCCGCCGGCACCACCATCACCACCGTTGCCGCCGTGGCCACCGCCGGTGCCATCAATGCTGCCCGCGACACCATTGGTGCCCAAGAAGCCATCACCGCCGAGACCCCCGTTGCCCCCGACGGTGGCCGCCCCATCCAACCCGTCCGCGCCCTGACCGGTGCCATCGCCGTCGCTGCCACCGGTCCCGCCGGCACCGAAGTCGCC
>NZ_JRMM01000333.1:0-420 GCF_000972905.1 Mycobacterium sp. UM_Kg27 | reverse complement strand
CAGGATCGGGTTCCGTCGTTGCCTGAGGTGGAGACGGCGACGATGGCGGCGTTGGTGACGTTGCAGGAGATCGTCGACTACCTGCAGTCGTTGATGGGCCCGGCGACTGCGCCTGCTGCGGCGACTGCGCCTGCTGCGGCCGCGCCCGCGCCGGCCCCGGTAGCTGCCGCACCGGCCGCCGCGCCGGCTCCGGCCGCGGCGGGGGTGGATCTGGTGGGGGACATGTTGGCGGTGGTCGCCGACAAGACCGGTTATCCGGTGGAGATGCTGGATCTGTCGATGGCGCTTGAGGCGGATCTGGGGATCGACTCGATCAAGCGGGTGGAGATCTTGTCGGCGGTGCAGGATCGGGTTCCGTCGTTGCCTGAGGTGGAGACGGCGACGATGGCGGCGTTGGTGACGTTGCAGGAGATCGTCGAC
>NZ_JRMM01000332.1:0-421 GCF_000972905.1 Mycobacterium sp. UM_Kg27 | reverse complement strand
CGGTCTTGGCTGCGGGTGTTTTTGCGGGTGGGCATCATGAGGTTGCGGTCGGCTGTTGAGGCCGGGGCGGTGGCTGGTGGTGCGGTGGTGGGTAGGCACAGGGTGGGGAATAGCAGGGCGCTGCCGGGTTGTGTGGTGTAGGTGTGGCCGGTGGGGCTGGTCCATTCGATGGTGCCGTTGGGGTGTTGGCGGTCGCTCCAGCCGCGGTGGCCGGTCCAGAAGGTTTTGAGCAGGTGGTGTTTTCGGCAGAGGCAGCGCAGGTTGGCCGGGTGGGTGGCGCCATGCGGGTGGGCTACGGCGTGGTCGATGTCGCAGTAGTTGGCGGGCTGGTCGCAGCCGGGGAAGCGGCAGGTGAGGTCGCGGGCGCGGATGAAGGCGGCCAACGCGGTGGAGGGCCGGTAGTGCGGTTCGGCTGGCAGGT
>NZ_JRMM01000331.1:0-433 GCF_000972905.1 Mycobacterium sp. UM_Kg27 | reverse complement strand
TGGTAACGCCGGCCATGGCGGCAACGGTGGTGATGGTGGTGCCGGTGGTGCTGGGGGCAATGGTGTCGGGCAGTCCGGTGCCGGTCTGGCTGGTGGCCATGGTGGCGCTGGTGGTGCTGGTGGCGATGGTGGTGCCGGTGGTGGGGCGGGCACTGCCGGTGTGGGTGGTCTCTCCGGTGATGGCACGCGGGCTGCTGATGGTGCGGCGGGCACTGACGGTGTGCAGGGTCTTGGTGGTCTCGGGGGTAACGCCGGCAGTGGTGCGGATGGCTCGGCGGGGGCGGCGGGCCGTGATGGTCTCAGTGACGGCAATACCTCGATCGATGGGGAGGCCGGTGGCGCTGGTGGCGCCGGTGGTAACGCCGGTGTCGGTGGCGCCGGTGGCTCTGGTCGCGGTGGCCAGGCCGCTTCCGGGGCCGATGGTGTCGCCGGG
>NZ_JRMM01000330.1:0-436 GCF_000972905.1 Mycobacterium sp. UM_Kg27 | reverse complement strand
GTAAGGGCTTCGACGGTGCCGACGCGACCGCACCCGGCGGCAACGGTGGTGCGGGTAGCAACGGTGGCGATGGTGGCGCCGGTGGTGCGGCCGGTGCGGGTGGTGCCGGCGGCACGGCGGCCAATGGTGCCGCCGGTGCCAACGGCAACGGCGGCGAAGGCGGCGAGGGCGGTGACGCCGGAGCGGCCGGTAACGGTGGCGACGGCGCCGATGGCAACGCTTCGAACCCCAACGGCGGTCAGGGTGGCCAGGGTGGTGACACCGGCACGGTCGGTGCCGGTGGAGCCGGCGGTAAGGCCGGCAGCGGCGGTGCATCCGGAACCGGCAACGCCGGAGCCAATGGCGCCGACGGCGACGCCCCGATCAGCGGTCACGGTGGTAACGGTGGTGCTGGTTACGACGCGGCCGGTGATCCCGGCGCTGCGCCGGGTACGGC
>NZ_JRMM01000329.1:0-441 GCF_000972905.1 Mycobacterium sp. UM_Kg27 | reverse complement strand
CAACACCCCCAGCACCACCGGCACCACCATTGCCACCACGACTGCCCGCAGTGCCGTCCCCACCACGCTCACCGGCACCACCATCAACCGCACCCGCAGACCCGTCACCACCACGGGAACCAGCACCACCACTAGTGCCGTGGACACCCTGAGCGCCGTGACCACCGGCCCCACCGACACCACCATTGCCGCCATCACCGTCCGCAGCCCGGGTCACCCCGTCCGCGGTCAGGCCACCCGCGCCGCCGTTGCCGCCGGCACCACCATTGCCACCCGCGGTGCCATCAACGGCACCCGCGAAGCCATCGACACCGTCAGCGCCCCGGCCACCGGCACCACCATTACCGCCGATCCCGGCGACACCAT
Source organism: Mycobacterium sp. UM_Kg27 (assembly GCF_000972905.1). NCBI lineage: Bacteria > Bacillati > Actinomycetota > Actinomycetes > Mycobacteriales > Mycobacteriaceae > Mycobacterium > Mycobacterium sp. UM_Kg27. The sequence goes on along the minus strand of NZ_JRMM01000329.1, from coordinate 75 downwards.
CGGCCCCGGAAGCGGCCTGGCCACCGCGACCAGAGCCACCGGCGCCACCGACACCGGCGTTACCACCGGCGCCAC
>NZ_JRMM01000328.1:0-463 GCF_000972905.1 Mycobacterium sp. UM_Kg27 | reverse complement strand
GATGGCGGCAACGCTGGTAAGGCCGGCGACGGTGGTAACGGTGCGACCGGTACTGCGGCTAACCCGACCGGTGGTAACGGTGGCGACGGTGGTGGCCTGGCCAACGGCGGTGCCGGTGGTGTCGGTGGTGCCGGGTCGACTTCGGGTGCTGACGGTTCTGCCGGTAGTGACTCTGACGCCCATGGTGCGCAGGGCAATGGTGGTAACGGTGGCGCCGGTTATGACGCGGCCAGTGACCCGACTGCGGCCTCGGGTGCCAACGGTGGAGATGGTGGTGCCGGCGGTAACGGCAGCGCGATCGGTAACGGCGGCGCCGGCGGCGCCGGTGGTACGGGTGCCAATGGTGCTGCGGGTATCACGGACAACACCGGTACCGGCACCGACGGCGGCAACGCGGGCGCTGGTGGCGCCGGTGGTGTCGGCGGTAAGGGCGGCTCCCAGGCCGGTAACGGTGGCGTCGGCG
>NZ_JRMM01000327.1:0-483 GCF_000972905.1 Mycobacterium sp. UM_Kg27 | reverse complement strand
ACGGTGAGGACGCGATCCTGGCCGGTGCAGACGGTACGGACGCCGGCAACGGCGGCAACGGTGGTGCCGGTGGCCTTGGTGGTAACGCGGGCGCCGGTGGTGCCGGTGGTTGGATCGGTTCCTCGGGTGCCACCGGCGCCGCGGGTGCCGGTGGCAATGGTGGTGCCGCGGGTGCCGGTGGTAACGGTGGCGCCGGTGCTGACGGCGACGGCGCGAACCTTGATGGTGGCGCGGGTGGCGCTGGTGGTAACGCCGGTACCGCTGGTGCCGGTGCTGGTAGCGGTAGTGCGGGTGCGGCGGCGACCACGGGTGGTAACGGTGGTCGCGGTGGTGACGGTGCCGACGCGGTCGTTGCTGGTGGCGCCGGTGGTAACGGTGGCGCTGGTGGTGCCGCCGGAAACTTGGGCAATGGTGGCGCGGGCGGTAACGGTGGCGCCGGCGCGGCGGGCACCGCCGGTGAGACCGACATCAACGGTGATGGCA
>NZ_JRMM01000326.1:0-491 GCF_000972905.1 Mycobacterium sp. UM_Kg27 | reverse complement strand
CTCGAAGCTCAGCGGGATACCTGCTTGCACGTCCCATAACTCGAATCCTCCCAAGATCGGGAGTCTCCGGACTTACCGGGACGGCTCAGACCGCATCGGATGTGTTCTCTGTCTTCTCGGCGCAGTGAGGTGAGCCCCTCGTAGTGGTCCAGGTGTTGTGCGACTCTTATGCCCGATTTTCGGGCAGGAAGAATCGGCAACGACATGGCATCCAAGAAGTGAGGGGGACCCGTTTGATGGTCCAGTCGCTATGCGGCTTGGGGTTGGCGGGTCGTGGTCCACTGTAGGGCGAACTCGGCTGGGCTGAGTCCGCGGTGGGCCGAATGCGGTCGGTTGGCGTTGTAGTCGATCCTCCAATCCTCGATGATCACCCGGGCTTCCAGGAGCGAGTCGAAGCGCCAGGAGTTGAGCAGTTCGTCGCGCAGGCGGCCGTTGAACGATTCGATCCAGGCGTTCTGCCAGGGTGATCCGGGGTCGATGAACAGCGAGCC
>NZ_JRMM01000325.1:0-493 GCF_000972905.1 Mycobacterium sp. UM_Kg27 | reverse complement strand
TTGTTTGTTTTTGCAATTTTTGTTTCTTGGTTTTTGTGATTTGTAAGTGTTTAAGGGCGCATGGTGGATGCCTTGGCATCGAGAGCCGATGAAGGACGTAGGAGGCTGCGATATGCCTCGGGGAGCTGCCAACCGAGCGTGGATCCGAGGATGTCCGAATGGGGAAACCCGGCACGAGTGATGTCGTGTCACCGGCTGGTGAATGTATAGCCAGTGGGGAGGTAACGCGGGGAAGTGAAACATCTCAGTACCCGTAGGAAGAGAAAACAAAATGTGATTCCGTGAGTAGTGGCGAGCGAAAGCGGAGGATGGCTAAACCGTATGCATGTGATACCGGGTAGGGGTTGTGTGTGCGGGGTTGTGGGAGTGTCATGTCCGGTTCTACTCGACTGGAGGGCAGTGAGAAAGTGTTGTGGTTAGCGGAAGTGGCTTGGGATGGCCTGCCGTAGACGGTGAGAGCCCGGTACGTGAAAACCCGACACCTGTCTTGTGA
>NZ_JRMM01000324.1:0-496 GCF_000972905.1 Mycobacterium sp. UM_Kg27 | reverse complement strand
CGGTCGATCAGGGCGTCGATGGCGGCCGCGGTTTTGGTCGCCGAGAGCGGCCCTAGTGCGGTGGCGATCTCGGCGAGTTCGGTGTCGATGGCGTGCAGGAGGTAGGGGTTGGTGATCAGCGTGGTGCGCCAGACGATGGTGGCGACCAGTCGGGAGTTGATCGCCCCGGTGAGGAACAGTGCGGCCACCTGGGGCAGCCGGTCTCGCAGTGCCGAGGCCAGATACATCTGTGAGGAGGCCATGCCGTGGCTGATCTGCTCGGCGGCGGCGACCTCGCTGGCCGCGGCGTCCCAGTAGTCGCACGACCAGCGTGACCGGTTGACCGCATCGGTTCCGTGGGTGCGCCGTGCGACCAGCTCGCCGATGACGGCCAGCCGGCGTGCCGCGGCGGCGGCCTCCAGTCGGGCCCACCCCGCGATCGCCGCCACCAGGGCTTTGTCGTCGGCATCGGCCAACGACCCCGGCTCAGGCAGATCCGTATCGAACATACGTTCGA
>NZ_JRMM01000323.1:0-503 GCF_000972905.1 Mycobacterium sp. UM_Kg27 | reverse complement strand
CCCATCCACCAGCCACCAGCACCACCGGCACCACCATCGCCACCATCGATACCGGCACCACCAGCACCACCATCGCCGAACATGCCCGCCGAACCACCGACACCACCGACGCCATCCGCCGACGTACCCGCAGCACCACCATCACCGAACCACAGACCACCGGAACCACCAGCAGCCTCCGCCAGCGTCCCACCATCAATACCGTCGGCACCGTTACCGATCAGGATCTGACCGAAACCGAACAGGTTGATAAACGAGTTGACCTGCTCACCAAACGGACTCAGGATCCACGCCTGCCCCAAGTCATGCAACGGCGTGTAGAACAACGAACCGAACCAGTCATCAGCCGCCGCCGGACCCGGCAGATCAGCCACCGACGCATCAAACGACAGACCCAGGTTCGACAGCAGCGGCTCCCACGCCCCCTGGTCGAACAACGTCTCCCACGACGACGCCTGACTCAGATCACCGAACGCACCCGCCAGATCCGCACCGAGCAGATC
>NZ_JRMM01000322.1:0-506 GCF_000972905.1 Mycobacterium sp. UM_Kg27 | reverse complement strand
GCACCACCATCACCACCGGCACCACCATTGGTGCCCGAGACACCAGCACCCGCGCCCTCAGCGACCGCGTCAAACCCGGCACCACCCTTGCCACCGGCACCACCGGCACCACCATTGCCCTGCGCAGCATGACTGCCGTTGGTGTTCAGGCCACCCTGGCCACCGTTACCACCGGCGCCACCATCCTGACCATCACCGCCGGCCACACCGGCGGTATGACTGGCCGCACCCGCGGCACCGTCCTTACCGCCACCACCATTGCCACCGACACCGGCCGTGCCATCAGCGGCGTGGCCGCCACCGACCTGCAGACCACCATGGCCGGCGTTACCACCGACACCACCATTGCCACCCGAGGTACCTGCCGCAGCAGTCGCATCCGTAGCCGCGTCATACCCGGACCCACCGGCGCCACCATTACCGCCCTTACCGGCCGAACCATTGGTGCCACTGGCGGCGTTGGTCGCGCCCGAGCTACCACCGGCGCCACCGGCACCGGCGTTACC
>NZ_JRMM01000321.1:0-512 GCF_000972905.1 Mycobacterium sp. UM_Kg27 | reverse complement strand
GGGTCGGGCAATATCAGCACTGATCTGTTGTACAAGTTGTTGCGTTCGCAGTGGCTGGAGCCGCGCTGGATGATCGGCATCGATCCGGAGTCTGAGGGCTTGGCTCGGGCGCGCAAGCTGGGTTTGGAGACCTCGGCCGAGGGGGCGGACTGGCTGCTGGGGTTGGATGAGAAGCCGGATTTCGTGTTCGAGGCCACCAGTGCTTATGTGCACAAGGCGTATGCGCCCAAGTATGAGGCCGCCGGGATCCGGGCCATCGACCTGACCCCGGCCGCGGTGGGTCCGGCGGTGATTCCGCCGGCGAACCTGCACGAGCACGTGGATGCGCCGAACGTGAACATGATCACCTGTGGTGGGCAGGCCACCATTCCGATCGTGTACGCGGTCACCCGCGCGGTCAAGGAGCAGGGTGGCACGGTGCCGTATGCCGAGATCGTGGCCAGTGTTGCCAGTGTGTCGGCCGGTCCGGGTACTCGGGCCAATATCGATGAGTTCACTAAGACCACCTCGCG
>NZ_JRMM01000320.1:0-512 GCF_000972905.1 Mycobacterium sp. UM_Kg27 | reverse complement strand
GGGTCGGGCAATATCAGCACTGATCTGTTGTACAAGTTGTTGCGTTCGCAGTGGCTGGAGCCGCGCTGGATGATCGGCATCGATCCGGACAGCGAAGGTCTGGCTCGGGCGCGCAAGCTGGGTTTGGAGACCTCGGCGCAGGGGGCGGACTGGCTGCTGGGGTTGGATGAGAAGCCGGATTTCGTGTTCGAGGCCACCAGTGCTTATGTGCATAAGGCGTATGCGCCGAAGTATGAGGCGGCTGGGATCCGGGCGATCGATTTGACTCCGGCCGCGGTGGGTCCGGCGGTGATTCCGCCGGCGAATCTGCATGAGCATGTGGATGCGCCGAACGTGAACATGATCACTTGTGGTGGTCAGGCCACCATTCCGATCGTGTATGCGGTGACCCGCGCGGTCAAGGAGCAGGGTGGCACGGTGCCTTATGCCGAGATCGTGGCCAGTGTTGCCAGTGTGTCGGCCGGTCCGGGTACTCGGGCCAATATCGATGAGTTCACTAAGACCACCTCGCG
>NZ_JRMM01000319.1:0-543 GCF_000972905.1 Mycobacterium sp. UM_Kg27 | reverse complement strand
GCGCCGAAGTAGGCGGTGTCGGCGATGCCGGTGCTGGTGAGGTAGCTCTCGGCCTTGCGGGCGATGTTGCGCGGGTCGCGGGAGTAGGGTTCGCGGGTGAATGGGTCGTGGACGAAGAAGTTGAGGTTCAACGTCTTTGCGGCCCGGAACGGATCGATCCGGGCGGTGGAGAAGTCGGGCAGCAGCATCATGTCGGATTCGTGGATGGACTGGAATCCGCGGATCGATGATCCGTCGAACGCCAGTCCATCCTCGAATGCGGCCTTGTCGAGTGCTGAGGCCGGGATCGACAAGTGCTGCATCACTCCGGGCAGGTCGCAAAATCGGACATCGACGTAGTCGATCTGTTCGTCGGCGATCAGCTTGAGAATGTCGTCAGCGGTCTTGTCGGTCACTGTGGTGCTCTCCTCGGAACTCTCAGTTGGCAATGCTCTTGTCGTGCAATGGATTTGTTAGGCCCAGCTGGAGCCGACGGAGGCGTCGGTGTTGGCCATGTTGTTGCCGGCCGACTGCACCTTCTGACCGTGGCTGTTGGCCTGCTCG
>NZ_JRMM01000318.1:0-571 GCF_000972905.1 Mycobacterium sp. UM_Kg27 | reverse complement strand
CGGTGGTGCTGCCGGTGGCGCTGGCAACGGTGGCGACGGTGGTGCCGGTGCCGGCGGCGGCAATGGTGCGACCGCGGGCAGCGGTGGCGCCGGCGGTAACGGTGGCGAGCGTGGAAACGCCGGCGCTGGTGGTCAGGGCGGCAGCGGTGCCGGCGGTGCGGCTGCTGACGGGTCGCAGGGTGCTGACGCAACTGGTACCGGTAACGGCGGCAAGGGCGGCTCTGGCGGCAACGGCGAGGGCGTGAGCGGTCAGGCCGGCGGTGACGGTGGTGTTGGCGGTAACGCCGGAACCGTCGGTGACGGTGGCGCCGGCGGTGCCGGTGGTACAGGTGCTGATGGTGCTGCGGGCATCACGGACAACACCGGTACCGGCACCGATGGCGGCAACGCGGGCGCTGGTGGCGCCGGTGGTGTCGGCGGTAAGGGCGGCTCCCAGGCCGGTAACGGTGGCGTCGGCGGTGCCGGTGGTGCTGGTGGCGTCGGTGGTGCCGGTGGCGCCGGTGTTGACGGCTCGACCGGCGCCAACGCGGCGGCCGGCTCCGGCGGCAACGGTTCTGACGGCGGCGACGGT
>NZ_JRMM01000317.1:0-585 GCF_000972905.1 Mycobacterium sp. UM_Kg27 | reverse complement strand
GGTGGCGCCGGCTGGAACAGCACCACCGACGGAGTCGCCGGCGGCCACGGCGGCGCCGCCCTGGGAATCCTCGGCAACGGCGGCGCAGGCGGCGACGGCGGAGCCGGAGCCGTCGGCGGTGACGGCGGCGCCGCCGGCTGGCTGTTCGGCAACGGCGGAGACGGCGGCAACGCCGGTGACGGCGCCACCCTGGCTGGGTTGCCCGCGCTGGGCGGGGTCGGCGGCACCGCCGGCCTGCTCGATGGAACCCACGGCGCCGTTGGCCAATTCGGCTCCCTGCCCGGCGGCATCACCGGCACCGTCGCCCCACCGGTCGAGGTCTCCAACGGCTGGCTCACCAACAGCAACGGCCAGGTCGTGCTGCTACGCGGACTCAACCAGGTCTACAAGATCCCGCCGTATGAGCCCTCCGCCGACGGTTTCGGCGATAAAGATGCCGCCTTCCTGGCCGCCAACGGCTTCAACGTCGTACGCCTGGGCGTCATCTGGGCCGGCGTCCAACCCGAACCCGGTGTCATCGACTACGACTACCTGGCCTCCATCGAAAACACCGTCGAAATCCTGGGCAACCACAACATCATGGTC
>NZ_JRMM01000316.1:0-595 GCF_000972905.1 Mycobacterium sp. UM_Kg27 | reverse complement strand
TCAACAGCCGCAGCGAACACCGGCTCATCGGCCAACAACCGACGACCCATCCCCACCCAATGCGAACCCTGACCCGAAAACACAAACACCGGCCGTGACGTCGCACGCCGCGGCCGGGGCTCGGTGACACCGGGTGCGGACTCGCCGGCAGCGAGTGCGGTCAACCCGGCCACTGCGGCGGCGTGATCGCGAGCAGCTACGCCCGCGGTGTAGTTGTAGCGGCTTCGGTTCTGCCGCAAGGTCTCTGCGACGTCGGACAGGGCCACACCAGCGCCGTCGGTGGCCATCCATTGTGCGAGTACTTCGGCGGTGGCCGCGATACGTGCCGGGGACTTACCCGAGACCACCAACGTGCTCACCGGCACCGCAGCAGCCCCCGCAACAACCTCAGCATCGGGCGCCTGCTCAACAATCACATGCGCATTGGTGCCCGACACCCCGAACGAGGACACCCCCGCCCGACGCGGACGCGACACCGCCGGCCAAGCCATACCCTGACCAGCAATCTGAAACTTCGACGCCCCCGCACCCGCATTCGGCGTCAACTCCGAAAAATTCAAATGCCGCGGAATGAAACCCTGCTGCACCGACAACA
>NZ_JRMM01000315.1:0-595 GCF_000972905.1 Mycobacterium sp. UM_Kg27 | reverse complement strand
TGTTGTCGGTGCAGCAGGGTTTCATTCCGCGGCATTTGAATTTTTCGGAGTTGACGCCGAATGCGGGTGCGGGGGCGTCGAAGTTTCAGGTTGCTGATCGGGGTATGGACTGGCCGGCGGTGTCGCGTCCGCGCCGGGCGGGGGTGTCCTCGTTCGGGGTGTCGGGCACCAATGCGCATGTGATCGTTGAGCAGGCGCCTGATGCTGAGGTTGTTGCGGGGGCTGCTGCGGTGCCGGTGAGCACGTTGGTGGTCTCGGGCAAGTCCCCGGCACGTATCGCGGCCACCGCCGGCGTGCTCGCCCAATGGCTGGCCACCGACGGCGCCGAGATCGCGCTACCGGACATCGCACATGCGCTCAACCATCACCGCACTCGCCACCAGAAGTTCGCCACCATCGCCGCCCGCGATCACGAGCAGGCCATTGCCGCGCTGTCCGCGTTGGCCGCTGGTGAATCCGCACCCGGCGTGGTGGAACCGGTTGCGGTGCTGCCCGGACCCGGCACCGTGTTTGTGTTTTCGGGTCAGGGTTCGCATTGGGTGGGGATGGGTCGTCGGTTGTTGGCCGATGAGCCGGTGTTCGCTGCGGCTGTTGA
>NZ_JRMM01000314.1:0-605 GCF_000972905.1 Mycobacterium sp. UM_Kg27 | reverse complement strand
CGTGGGCTCGGAGATGTGTATAAGAGACAGCGCCGGTGGTAACGCCGGAATCGGGGGCGCGGGTGGTGCTTCCGGCGGTGGCAACCACGCCGCGTCGGGCACTCACGGGTCGGCCGGCAAGGGCGGCGACGGCGGCGTCGGTGGCCATGGCTACGACGCGGCCACCGATCTCGGCGCGCTTGCGGGCACGGGCGGCGGCAACGGCGGCGTCGGCGGCGACGCGGGTATCGGCGGTCTGGAGGCCGACGGGTCTCGGGCGGTCTCCGGCGTTGCCGGTGCCGGCGGCGACGGCGGCGACGGCAAGGACGGCGCGGACGGGATCAACGGCACCGCCAGCGATGTCGACGGCACTGCCGGTCAGGCCGGTGGCCGCGGCGGCAACGGTGGCGTGGGCGGCTTGCAGGCCGATGGCACCACTCGTGCCGCGACCGGCCTCGGCGGCGACGGCGGCGCGGGCGGCAAGGGCGGCGCCGGTTATGACGCGGTGCTCGCCGGTGCGGCTCCGGGAACCGATGGCGGTGCGGGCGGCGCCGGCGGCAACGGTGGCCTCGGCGGTACCGGCCTGGTCGCCGGTCTGCATGGTGTCGGCGGTGTCGGCGGCAACG
>NZ_JRMM01000313.1:0-616 GCF_000972905.1 Mycobacterium sp. UM_Kg27 | reverse complement strand
AGATGTGTATAAGAGACAGACCACCGATCCCGGATAGGAACTATCACTCGGACTCAATGTCGCTCTCACCTCCTCTCGGCCTGGGCACGCGCGGGTGCCTGCACGTATGCACGACGAGGTGAAGTAGCCCGGCGACAACCGAGATCCGCACCCCTCTCGTCAGAGCTTCGGCACTGCACGGCGTGTCCTGGCCTGCACTAATGTGCAGACCCGGAAGCCACTTGGGCTCAACCCTTAATCCGGGAGGAGCTGTCCTGACCCGGGGCGTCTTTCGACGTTCGGGGTCAGTGGCCTGTATCCGTGCAGACGCCTCACCTAACGAGGTGCTTGCTTAACCATAGTGCACCAGTGGGGTGGCAGGGGTCAATCCGAACCGCCGGGACGCCGACGGCATCGTCCAGATCATTGCGCACCGGAGGCGAAAGCGCTTGCCTTCGGCCGAAATAGGCCTTCTCGAGAATGCAAAACGCGGCAGCACACCCAGGGATCGGGTGTGCTGCCGCGCTGCGAAAGTGCGGGGCGATCAGGCCCAGCTGGAACCCACCGACGCGTCGGTGTTGGCCATGTTGTTGCCGGCCGACTGCACCTTCTGACCGTGGCTGTTGGCCTGCTCGTA
>NZ_JRMM01000312.1:0-629 GCF_000972905.1 Mycobacterium sp. UM_Kg27 | reverse complement strand
GTAGTGGTGCAGTGCGGCAACGAATTTCCGGCTTCGAAATTGCGACCCGCGGTCGGTGTGCAGCACACAGCCGGCGACATCGCCGCGGCGGGCGACCGCGTTGCGCAGCGCGGTAACGGCCAGCTGCGATTTCATCCGGTCGGCGATGCTGTAGCCGACGATCCGGTTGGAGAACACATCCTTGATCGCGCAGCAGTAGAGCTTGCCCTGCTCGGTGCGATGCTCGGTGATGTCGGCCAGCCACAAATGATTGGGGGCATCGGCGGTGAAGTCCCGGCCGACCAGGTCATCGTGAACTGGCGGACCGGGCCTCTTGCCGTTGCGACCCCGCTTCTTGCCGAACACGCTCCACAACCCGTTGTTCGAGCAGATCCGCCATGCGGTGCGCTCGGCCATCGGCTGACCGGCAGCGCGGGCCTCATCGACCAGGAACCGGTAGCCGAACTCCGGATCGTCCCGATGAGCGTCAACGAGGGCGTTGGTGCGGTAGGCCTCGACGATCTCGGCATCGGTGACCGGTTCTTGAAGCCACCGGTAGTAGGGCTGGCGAGCAATGTCCAGTACCCGGCACGTCACCACCACGGGGATCCCGTCGGCGGCGAGCTCGCTTACGAGCGGGTAGAGCCTTT
>NZ_JRMM01000311.1:0-630 GCF_000972905.1 Mycobacterium sp. UM_Kg27 | reverse complement strand
AGCGTCAGATGTGTATAAGAGACAGGTCCAGGATGTGCAGGGCGATCAGCGCGATGAGTGTCAGCGCCACCCCGAGGATCATCGCGGCCAGCTTGAGGGGGGTGGGGGCGCTGGAGAAGCGGGTGTCGACGGTGGCGGTGAAGTCCAGTCCGTCGGGCGCCGGGCCGGACAGGTCGGTGTAGACCCCGACGATCTGTGGGCGGAAGTCGTAGCCGCTGCGGGTGCCGGTCAGCGGGGAGCCGGGCTTTTCGGCGTTGGGTCCGTAGGTGAGGCCGACGAATTCGGCGGTGACCCGGTCGGCGTGCGCGGTGAAGGTCAGCTTCTGGCAGTTCGGGCCCAGCACCGCCGAAAGCGGCGCCACCACCACCGGCACGTTGCGCACCACCAGAACCAGGTCGTCGTTGACGCGTTCGATGAGCAGTCCACGATCGACGGCCTTGGGGGCCTGTTTGGGCACCGTGGACAGCAGCACCGACTTGGCCGGGGTGAGGCCGGCCGCGGCCTGGCACGGCACGCTGATGTCGAGGTCGGTGGCGACGTAGCCGATCAGCGGTGCCTGCACGCTGGCCAGGGCACCGTTCTGCGGCCAGTTGAGTTCGGCGGTGGTCTGCTTGACCGGTAATAACGGGG
>NZ_JRMM01000310.1:0-653 GCF_000972905.1 Mycobacterium sp. UM_Kg27 | reverse complement strand
GCCCGCACCACCTTCTGCTGCGCCGGACCCGACGGCACCGTCTGACCCGACGACGGCCCATCCTGATTCACCGCCGAACCCCGCACCAGCGCCAAAATCCGGTCACCATCACGCTGGGCATCCGACAAACGCTTGAGCACCACCACCCCGGCGCCCTCGCCACGCACGTAACCGTCAGCGGCCGCATCAAAGGTCTTGCACTGACCGTCCGGGGCCAACATCCCCCACCGCGACGTCGCAATGCTGTTCTGCGGGGCCAACATCAGGTTCACCCCGGCCGCCAACGCCTGATCCGACTCCCGACGCCGCAAACTCGCACACGCCAAATGAATCGTCACCAACGACGACGAACACGCCGTATCCACCATCATCGCCGGACCATGCACACCCAAGAAATACGACAACCGACCCGCCGCAAAATTGGGTCCGTTGCCGAAGGAGAGGTACGGATCGGCGTCGCGCGGGCCGAGCTTCTCCGCTGCGAGGATGGCGTAGTCGTTAGTCGTCAGGCCGACGAAGATGCCGGTCTGGGTGCCCCGGATCGCCTCCTTGGTGATCCCGGCGTGCTCCAACGCCTCCCAGGCCACCTCCATCAACAACCGCTGCTGAGGATCCATCGCATCAGCCTCACGCGGCGAAATACCAAAAAACTC
>NZ_JRMM01000309.1:0-654 GCF_000972905.1 Mycobacterium sp. UM_Kg27 | reverse complement strand
GTGTTTGTGTTTTCGGGTCAGGGTTCGCATTGGGTGGGGATGGGTCGTCGGTTGTTGGCCGATGAGCCGGTGTTCGCTGCGGCTGTTGATGAGTTGGAGCCGGTGTTTGTCCGGCAGGTGGGTTTTTCGCTGCGTGAGGTGATCGAGCGGGGCGCTGAGATTTCCGGTGATGCGCAGGTGCAGCCGGTGATCATGGGGTTGCAGTTGGCGTTGGCTGCGTTGTGGCGTGCCTATGGGGTTGTGCCGGATGCGGTGATCGGGCATTCGATGGGGGAGGTGTCTGCGGCGGTGGTGGCCGGGGCGCTGACGCCGGAGCAGGGTTTGACGGTGATCGGGGTGCGGTCGCGGTTGATGTCGCGGCAGGCCGGTCAGGGTGCGGTGGCGTTGTTGGAGTTGGATGCCGTTGCTGCCGGTGAGTTGCTGGCGGGTTATCCCGGTGTTGAGGTGGCGGGGTATTTGTCGCCGCGGCAGACGGTGGTGGCCGGTGCGCCCGCGGATGTGGATGCGGTGATCGCTGCGGTGGCTGCTGCGGAGCGGTTTGCGCGGCGGGTGAACATGGAGGTGGCCTCGCATACCGCGTTCATGGATCCGATCCTTGATGAACTGCGCGCCGAACTGGCCGACATCACCCCCCAAACACCACAGATCCCGTTC
>NZ_JRMM01000308.1:0-665 GCF_000972905.1 Mycobacterium sp. UM_Kg27 | reverse complement strand
TCGAAGAAGTCGATACCGGTCTTGACACCGATCTTGTCGAACACCCCGATCAACGCCTCCACCGGAGCGTTGCCCGCACCCGCACCGAAGCGGCGCACCGAACCGTCGATCTGCTTGGCGCCGGCACGCACCGCCTCCACCGAGTTAGCCACCCCCAGCCCGAGGTTCTCATGCCCGTGAAAACCGACCTGCGCGTCATCGCCGAGCTCAGCGACCAGTGCCGACACCCGGTCGGCCACACCTTCGAGCACCAGCGCACCAGCCGAATCCACCACATACACGCACTGACAACCCGCATCGGCCATGATCCGGGCCTGAGCGGCCAGCTTCTCCGGAGAGATGGTGTGGGCCATCATCAAAAACCCGACAGTCTCCAGTCCCAGCTCACGGGCCAGGCCGAAGTGCTGAATGGAGACGTCGGCCTCGGTGCAGTGCGTGGCGATTCGACAGATCGCACCACCATTGTCCTGCGCCTCCTTGATGTCCTCCTTGGTGCCGACCCCGGGCAGCATCAAGAAGGCGATCTTGGCGTCTTTGGCGGTCTGCGCCGCCAGCTTGATCAGCTCCTGTTCCGGGGTCTTGGAAAACCCGTAGTTAAAGCTCGACCCGCCCAACCCGTCACCGTGGGTCACCTCGATCACCGGCACCCCGGCAGCATCCAGGGC
>NZ_JRMM01000307.1:0-665 GCF_000972905.1 Mycobacterium sp. UM_Kg27 | reverse complement strand
TCGAAGAAGTCGATACCGGTCTTGACACCGATCTTGTCGAACACCCCGATCAACGCCTCCACCGGAGCGTTGCCCGCACCCGCACCGAACCGCCGCACCGAACCATCGATCTGCTTGGCCCCGGCACGCACCGCCTCCACCGAGTTAGCCACCCCCAGCCCGAGGTTCTCATGCCCGTGAAAACCCACCTGCGCGTCATCACCGAGCTCAGCGACCAACGCGGCCACCCGGTCGGCCACCCCTTCGAGCACCAGCGCACCAGCCGAATCCACCACATACACACACTGACAACCCGCATCGGCCATGATCCGAGCCTGAACGGCCAACTTCTCCGGAGAGATGGTGTGGGCCATCATCAAAAACCCCACCGTCTCCAACCCCAGCTCACGGGCCAGGCCGAAGTGCTGAATCGACACATCAGCCTCAGTGCAATGCGTGGCGATCCGACAGATCGCGCCACCGTTGTCCTGGGCCTCTTTGATGTCCTCCTTGGTGCCCACCCCCGGCAGCATCAAAAAGGCGATCTTGGCGTCTTTGGCGGTCTGCGCCGCCAGCTTGATCAGCTCCTGTTCCGGAGTCTTGGAAAACCCGTAGTTAAAGCTCGACCCGCCCAACCCGTCACCGTGGGTCACCTCGATCACCGGCACCCCGGCAGCATCCAGGGC
>NZ_JRMM01000306.1:0-675 GCF_000972905.1 Mycobacterium sp. UM_Kg27 | reverse complement strand
CAACCGCGCCGACGCCAACGCCGCCCGCACCACCTTCTGCTGCGCCGGACCCGACGGCACCGTCTGACCCGACGACGGCCCATCCTGATTCACCGCCGAACCCCGCACCACCGCCAGCACCCGGTCACCATCACGCTGGGCATCCGACAACCGCTTGAGCACCACCACCCCAGCACCCTCGGAGCGCACGTAACCGTCGGCGGCGGCATCAAAAGTCTTGCACTGCCCGTCCGGGGCCAACATCCCCCACCGCGACGTCGCAATACTGTTCTGCGGGGTCAACATCAAATTCACCCCAGCGGCCAACGCCTGATCCGACTCCCGACGCCGCAAACTCGCACACGCCAAATGAATCGTCACCAACGACGACGAACACGCCGTATCCAACATCATCGCCGGACCATGCACACCCAAGAAATACGACAACCGCCCCGCCGCGAAATTGGCCGCATTGCCGAAGGGAACGTAGGGGTCGACTTCTTGTGGCCGGATCTGGCTCATGATGTCCAGCGCGTAGTCGTTGGTGGTCATACCGACGAAGATGCCGGTCTGGGTGCCCCGGATCGCCTCCTTGGTGATCCCGGCATGCTCCAACGCCTCCCAGGCCACCTCCATCAACAACCGCTGCTGAGGATCCATCGCATCAGCCTCACGCGGCGAAATACCAAAAAACTC
>NZ_JRMM01000305.1:0-703 GCF_000972905.1 Mycobacterium sp. UM_Kg27 | reverse complement strand
CGGGCGTCCTGATTGCGCGGCGGGGGGTCGTGCGGCGGCCACGCCGGTGATGATTCATGTGATCGCCGAGCAGGCCACCGTGGACGGCAGCGGGGATGCGCCGGGCTCGTTTGTCGGAGTCGGTGCGTTGATTCCGCCGGAGTTGATCGCAGAGCTGGCCAAGTCGGCCCGGTTGGTGTCGGTGCTCCATCCCGCCGATGCCCCACCGGAGCCGGGGTATGTGCCCTCGAAGGCACTGGCTGATTTTGTGCGGTGCCGGGATCTGACGTGCCGCTGGCCTGGCTGTGACCGCCCGGCGGATGACTGCGATCTGGACCACACCATCGCCTACGCCGACGGTGGACCCACCCACGGGTCGAATCTGAAATGTTATTGCCGCACCCATCATTTGGTGAAGACCTTCTGGGGCTGGCGGGATCAGCAGTTGCCCGACGGGACGCTGATCCTGACCTCGCCGTCGGGGCAGACCTATGTCACCACCCCGGGCAGTTCGTGGCTGTTCCCGCAGTTGTGTGCGCCCACCGGGAACCTGCCGGCACCCAAGCCACGCGACGATGACCGCTGTGGCGACCGGACCGCGATGATGCCCCGCCGGCGACGCACCCGCGCCCAACACCGCGCGGCCCGCATCGCCACCGAACGCAACCAAAACCACAAAGCCCGCCAAGCCCGACGCACCGCATCCGACGCCGTGTGGTTCCCG
>NZ_JRMM01000304.1:0-703 GCF_000972905.1 Mycobacterium sp. UM_Kg27 | reverse complement strand
CGGGAACCACACGGCGTCGGATGCGGTGCGTCGGGCTTGGCGGGCTTTGTGGTTTTGGTTGCGTTCGGTGGCGATGCGGGCCGCGCGGTTTTGGGCGCGGGTGCGTCGCCGGCGGGGCATCATCGCGGTCCGGTCGCCACGGCGGTCATCGTTGCGGTGCTTGGGTGCCGGCAGGTCCGCGGTGGGGGCACACAACTGCGGGAACAGCCACGAACTGCCCGGGGTGGTGACGTAGGTCTGCCCCGATGGCGAAGTCAGGATCAGCGTGCCGTCGGGCAGTTGCTGATCCCGCCACCCCCAGAAGGTCTTCACCAAATGATGGGTGCGGCAATAACATTTCAGATTCGACCCATGGGTGGGCCCGCCATCGGCGTAGGCGATGGTGTGGTCCAGATCGCAGTCAGCCGCCGGGCGGTCACAGCCGGGCCAGCGGCACGTCAGGTCCCGGCACCGCACAAAATCAGCCAGTGCCTTCGAGGGCACATACCCCGGCTCCGGTGGCGCATCGGCGGGATGGAGCACCGACACCAACCGGGCCGACTTGGCCAGCTCTGCGATCAACTCCGGCGGAATCAACGCACCGGCTCCGACAAACGAGCCCGGCGCATCCCCGGTGCCGTCCACGGTGGCCTGCTCGGCGATCACATGAATCATCACCGGCGTGGCCGCCGCACGACCCCCCGCCGCGCAATCAGGACGCCCG
>NZ_JRMM01000303.1:0-712 GCF_000972905.1 Mycobacterium sp. UM_Kg27 | reverse complement strand
CGGCAGCGTCAGATGTGTATAAGAGACAGGGTCTGGCTTCCCTGACCACCGTTGCCCGCGTCGCCACCATTGCCGTTGTTGCCGGCGTTACCGCCCGCGCCGCCCGCGCCGCCGTCGCCGGTGCCGGTGCTGTTACCGCCGTCGGCACCGTCGCCACCGTTACCGGAGTTGCTACCTCCGGCGCCACCAGCGCCGCCGGCGCCGCCGTTATTGCCGTCGCCACCCTTACCGGCGCCACCACCGTTGCCGTTAATACCGGCATCACCGCCGGCACCGCCGTTGCCGCCGTCTGCGGAACCGTCGGCGGAGCTGTAACCGTCGCCACCGGCACCACCATTACCGCTGGCCGGGGCATCTGCGCCGTCGGCGCCGTTGGCGCCGGCTTGGCCCGTTCCGGACGCGCCTCCGCTGCCGGCCTTACCGCCGGCTCCACCGGCACCGACCGTGCCGGTGTCACCACCCTGGCCGCCCTGACCACCGTTGGGGTTCGAAGCGCCGCCGTCAGCGCCCTGGCCACCGTTACCGGCCGCTCCGGCGTCACCGCCCTCGCCGCCGTCACCGCCGTTGCCGTTGGCACCGGCAGCACCGTTGGTTGCCGTGCCGCCGGCACCACCCGCACCGGCCGCGCCGCCCGCGCCACCATCGCCGCCGTCGCTACCCGCACCACCGTTGCCGCCGGGTGCGGTCGCGTCGGCACCGTCGAAGCCCTTAC
>NZ_JRMM01000302.1:0-740 GCF_000972905.1 Mycobacterium sp. UM_Kg27 | reverse complement strand
TACTTCGACCACCCGCCGCTGGTGCCGCTGATGGCCCGGGTGGCTGCCCTGGGCGGCTTGCTGGGGCTTCGGCTGTTGGCCATCGCGATCCGGTAGTCAGCGGCGACAGCAATTACGCCCTATGGGGCCCGCCGGCCGGCGACGCAGCCACGGCGCTGTGTGTCGGGCGATTCCCGGTCCGCAAGCTCACGCAGTATTGGGAGCACGTCACTACCTGGCGTCGATCACGATCCCCGGTGGTGTGCACAACGGGTTGCACGGAGCCCACATCTACCTGTGTGAGCAACCGCGGGGCAGCTGAGCCAAGATGTGGCCGCGGATGCGCCACAGCTCCGATGTTCCGTCCTGATCCGCCGGGGAGGCACTCGGCCGGCCACCTCGAAAGAAAGTCCATGTGTGCGGTCCTGTTGGTTCTGGCGAGCTAAAAGTAGACAGGTGTCAACTACTTGTTACGATGCTCCGGTTTGAGTCCAACATGACAATGGAGTGCCGGTGACTGGTACGACGTCTTCGCTGGTGGGCGGATCGCCTGCCCCGTCGGTGAATCGACGAACCCTCATGCCGGTAGCCGTGGTGGTCGCCGTGGCCGCGGTCGTCCACGGGGCCTTCGCCATGAACTACGGCTGGCACCCCGATGAGTTCTACTACGTGATCTGCGGTCAGTACCCGGCGTGGGGATACTTCGACCACCCGCCGCTGGTGCCGCTGATGGCCCGGGTGGCTGCCCTGGGCGGCTTGCT
>NZ_JRMM01000301.1:0-752 GCF_000972905.1 Mycobacterium sp. UM_Kg27 | reverse complement strand
CCGGCGGTGCCGTCAGCGGCCCGGCCGCCACCGACCTGCAGGCCACCCAGACCGGCGTTACCACCGACACCACCATTGCCACCCGCGGTCCCAGCAGCGGCGGCGACATCGGAGGCCGCGTCATAGCCGGCACCACCGGCACCACCGTTGCCGCCCTTACCGGCCACACCATTGGCACCATTGGCGGCCTGGACACCGCCACCGGAGAGGCCACCGGCGCCACCGGCCCCGGCGTTACCCCCATTGCCACCATTGACACCGGCACCACCGTCGGGGCTGCCGGCGGTACCGGCCGTGCCCACACCACCATGGGCACCGTCGGTTCCGCTACCACCCTTGCCGCCGACACCACCGGCACCATGGGCCCCGGCCACCGAACCGGTGCCACCGACACCACCATTGCCACCGGTGCCACCGGCACCACCGGACGTGCCCGCCGCCGCACCCGCTCCGAGCGCGTCATACCCGGCACCGCCGGCGCCACCCTTGCCGCCGTCACCGCCCGTGCCCGACGTCGCCCGCGTGGCTCCATCGGCCTGCAGACCACCTAGGCCACCGTTACCGCCATTACCACCCGCGGTGCCGGCGGTGCCGTTGACGATGACCGAGTTGCCGGCAGTGCCCGCGACCCCGTCCTTGCCGTCGCCACCGTTGCCGCCGACACCGGCGGTGCCGTCAGCGGCCCGGCCGCCACCGACCTGCAGGCCACCCAGACCGGCGTTACCACCGACACCACCATTGCCACCCGCGGT
>NZ_JRMM01000300.1:0-752 GCF_000972905.1 Mycobacterium sp. UM_Kg27 | reverse complement strand
CCCTACTCCCGCGACCCGCGCAACATCGCCCGCAAGGCCGAGAGCTACCTCACCAGCACCGGCATCGCCGACACCGCCTACTTCGGCGCCGAAGCCGAGTTCTACATCTTCGACTCCGTGAGCTTCGACTCCACGATCAACGGCTCCTTCCACAAAGTGGACTCGGTCGCCGGCTGGTGGAACACCGGCCGCACCACCGAAGCCGACGGCAGCCCCAACCTCGGCTACAAAGTCCGCCCCAAAGGCGGCTACTTCCCCGTCGCCCCCACCGATCAATACGTCGATCTGCGCGACGCCATGTCGACCAACCTCACCAACGCCGGCTTCACCGTCGAACGCGGCCACCACGAGGTCGGCACCGGCGGGCAAACCGAGATCAACTACAAGTTCAACACCCTGCTGCACGCCGCCGACGATTTGATGCTGTTCAAATACATCATCAAGAACACCGCCTGGGCACACGGCAAGACCGTCACCTTCATGCCCAAGCCTTTGTTCGGCGACAATGGCTCCGGCATGCATGTTCACCAATCGGTATGGCAAGACGGCGAACCATTGTTCTACGACGAGATCGGCTACGCCGGACTCTCCGACACCGCCCGCCACTACATCGGCGGCATCTTGCACCACGCGCCCTCCCTGCTGGCGTTCACCAACCCCACCATCAACTCCTACAAGCGTCTGGTCCCGGGCTACGAAGCACCGATCAACCTGGTCTACAGCCAGCGCAACCGCTCAGCCTGCGTGCGCAT
>NZ_JRMM01000299.1:0-777 GCF_000972905.1 Mycobacterium sp. UM_Kg27 | reverse complement strand
AACAGTGAGGTAGGGCAATCGATGAGTGGCCATTCCAAGTGGGCTACCACGAAGCATAAGAAGGCTGTCATTGACGCTCGTCGTGGCAAGAATTTTGCTCGGTTGATCAAGAATATTGAGGTTGCGGCGCGGGTGGGTGGTGGGGATCCGTCGGGTAATCCGACGTTGTATGACGCCATTCAGAAGGCGAAGAAGAACTCGGTGCCCAATGACAATATTGAGCGGGCGCGTAAGCGTGGTGCTGGTGAGGAAGCTGGTGGGGCGGATTATCAGACGATCACCTATGAGGGGTACGGGCCTAACGGTGTGGCGGTGCTCATCGAGTGTTTGACCGATAACCGTAATCGGGCTGCTAGTGAGGTGCGGGTGGCGATGACGCGCAATGGGGGTCAGATGGCGGATCCTGGTTCGGTTGCCTACCTGTTCAGCCGTAAGGGCTTGATCACTTTGGACAAGAACTCCTTGACCGAGGATGACGTGTTGGCGGCGGTGTTGGATGCCGGTGCTGAGGATGTCAATGATGTGGGGGAGGGCTTTGAGGTGATTTCGGAGCCGGGGGATCTGGTGGCGGTGCGGACTGCGTTGGTGGAGGCCGGGATCGACTACGACTCGGCTGAGGCGAGTTTTCAGCCGTCGGTGAGCGTGCCGGTTGATGTCGAGGGTGCGCGCAAGGTGTTCAAGCTCGTCGAGGCGCTCGAGGATAGTGACGACGTGCAGAACGTGTGGACCAACGTCGACCTGTCCGACGAGGTCCTCGCAGCCCTCGAAACCGAATAG
>NZ_JRMM01000298.1:0-779 GCF_000972905.1 Mycobacterium sp. UM_Kg27 | reverse complement strand
GCAACCGGTACGGCTCTCGGTGGTGCCGGAGGTGGTGCCTTCGGTGGTGGCGTCGGTGGCAACGGCGGCTACGCCTTGGTGGACGGCGGCTTCGGCAACCTGGGAGCCACTACCGGCCACGCTTCCGGCGATACCGTCGGCGGTACTGGCGGGGAAGGCCATGACGGGCACACCGGCGGGAACGGCGGCGGGGCAGCCATCATCGGCCAGAACCCCACGGCGCCTGGTGACAACCCCACTGCCGGCGGCACCGCCATCGGCGGCAAGGGTGGCAACAGTGGTACCGGGGTTGCCGGCGGCGATGGCGGCAAGGGCGGCACGGCCTGGGTCCAGGCCCTGGGAACCGGCAACGCGTCGGGCACCGCGACCGGCGGTGACGGCGGTGCCGGTGGTGACAGCACCGTTATCGGCAATGCCGGCGGCAAGGGCGGTGACGGTGGTGCTGTGACGATCCAGGCCAACAACGGTGGAACAGTGGTTTCCACCGGCCCCGGCAACGACGGCAGCACCGCCACCGGTGGTCGCGGCGGCGCCGGTGCTGACGGCTCGGTGACCGGTGCTGGCGGCAACGGCGGTAACGGCGGCAAGGCGAATATGACCGCGACCAACGACGGCACCATCACCGACGGCCACGTCCTCGGCGGCGATGGCCTCGACGGCGGGCCCAACGGGGTCAATGGTGCCAATGGCGCCAACAACTCACTGACCGTCGATGGCGCGGGCAGCAGCATCACCGACACCACCATCACCAGCGGGTTGAACACCGCCAACTTCGCCGG
>NZ_JRMM01000297.1:0-815 GCF_000972905.1 Mycobacterium sp. UM_Kg27 | reverse complement strand
TTCGGATAAGGCCTGGGCACAATGACATCCTTCCAGCCCACCCCGCAAGGCAAGCCAACTCAGATGTCACCTATCCGTGCAGCAGACCCATATTTACCGAGGTTGGCTTGAAGGTAGCTGTCACCACGCTTGGTCGAGGTGACCATGCCGGCTGATCCAGGCATGCATCACAATCCCGGCGGCCACCCCGACGTTTATGCTGCGGGTGGAGCCGAATTGAGCGATCGACACCGTCAGCTCCGCGCCGGCCCGGGCTTCGTCGCTGATACCGAGACCTTCGCTGCCGAACACCAGCAGGCAGTCGACGGGCAGCGTGGTCTGCTCCAGACGCACCGCCCCTGCCACGTTGTCCACCGCGACGACGGTGAGTCCCTGCCGGGCGGCGAAATCCAGGAGATCAGTGGCGGTTTCGTGATGCAGCAGTCGCTGATAGCGGTCGGTGACCATGGCGCCGCGCCGATTCCACCGGCGCCGACCAACGATGTGCACGGTGTGCACGGCGAACGCGTTGGCGGTGCGCACCACCGAGCCGATGTTGGCATCGTGGCCGAAGTTCTCGATCGCGATGTGCAACCGGTGCCGCCGGCGATCGATATCGGCGACGATCGCCTCTCGGGTCCAGTAGCGGTAGGCGTCGACGACGTTGCGACGGTCTCCCTCGCGCAGCAGCTCCGGGTCGTAGCGGGAGTCGTTCGGCGGGGGTCCCGGCCAGGGGCCGACGCCGTTGGCCGGTGCGAACCACTCGGTGGGGCCCGGCGGTTCAGCGAGGCTCGACGGAGGAGAGGCGAAGCTGGGACCGCCGCATGAAACCGGCG
>NZ_JRMM01000296.1:0-831 GCF_000972905.1 Mycobacterium sp. UM_Kg27 | reverse complement strand
CAGGTCAGGTATTGGCGGTCGGCGTCGCAGAGCAGGGGGCCCAGGTGCAGGGCGCCGATCTGTTGTTCGACATCGAGGTGGACCACCACGGTGGTGCGTTGCCCGTGGGGTCGGCGTTGGGCTTCGGTGTCCCAGCCGGTTTCGATTAGCGACAGGAAGGCGTCGATCTGGGTGGGCATCGGGGGTGAGGTGTCGGCGGTGGTGTGGTGGGTGTCGCGGTCGCGGTTCCATTGGGCGATGAGGGCATCGCGGTGGGACTGCAGGGCGGCCTCGAGCATCGCCGATTCGGGGTGCGGCAAGGCGATGCGCCAGATGTCGAGGTCGGCGTTGGAGGTTTTGGTGATGGCCGGCGCCGGGTCGGGTCGGGGGTCGGGTTCGGGGCGGGGTTCCAGGTTGACCGCGGTGCGTAGTTGGCTGACGGTGGCCACGGCGGCCAGTGGGGCGTAGTGCTCGTCGGAACCGTCGGCGGCCCGCCCGGCGATCACCCCGACCTGGTCGAGGGACACCCGACCGTCCCGCAGGCCCTGGACGCAGCGGGGAAACTGTTCGGCTCGGTGGGCCACCGTGGCGATGGTGTGGGCATTGCCCGGTGATACCCCGGTCTTCCAGGCCACCAATGCGGTGATCGAGCGTGCCCCGGTAGCGCCCCACAGTTGCTCGCGCTCGACCTCGGCGATGATGTCCACGATGCGGCCATCGATGGCATTGCGCTGCCCGGTCAACTCCGCGAGTTCCTCGAACAGCACCTCAAGACGCCGGTCAGGCCGCGATTCGGCACTGGACGTGGCCGCGATCGAGGACATGACCCCAGCATGACAGCAGGGTCCGACA
>NZ_JRMM01000295.1:0-836 GCF_000972905.1 Mycobacterium sp. UM_Kg27 | reverse complement strand
GTGGCCTTGAGGTCGGTGGCGGGCGCGCCGCGGATGGCACGGCCGGTGTCGGCGGTAATGGTGGCGACGGTAAGGACGGCGCCGCGGGTAACGCGGGCACCGCACCGAACATCGACGGCACGGCTGGCGGCGCCGGTGGCGCCGGTGGTAACGGCGGCCAGGGCGGTCTGAACACCGACGGCAGTCGTGCCGTCGACGGTGACGGTGGCGACGGTGGTGCCGGCGGTCAGGGTGGCGCCGGCTACACCGGTCTTGCCGGTGCCAACTCCGGTGCGGACGGTCAAAGCGGCAGCAATGGTGGCGCCGGCGGCGATGGTGGTGCCGGCGGAACCGGCTTTGTCGGTGGTACCGGTGGCAACGCCGGCGACGGCGGCAGCGGCGGTAACGGCGGTCGGGGTGCCGACGGCGGTACCGGCGACGGTGGTGACGGTGGCAACGGCGGCCGGGGCGGCGCCGGCGGTAACGGTGGTTCCGGTGGTGCTCGTACCGACGCGGCCGGTGTCGACGGTGACGGCGGTGACGGCGGCAACGGCGGCACCAACGGCAACGCCGGTGACGGCGGTGACGGCGGCGTCGACGCCAACGGCCAGGGCCATGACGGCGGTAACGGCGGCAATGGGGCGTTCGACTCCGGCGCCGCGGGTCAAGGCGGTGCCGCCGGCGGTAGCACCGGCACAGTCGGCAATGACGGCGCACTTGGCGTGGGCGGCGGTAACGGCGGTAACGGCGGTAACGGCGGTCACTCCACGGGTGCCGGTCTAGCCGGCGGCAACGGCGGCAACGGCGGCAACATGGGCGACACCGGGGTGCTCGGCGTCCCGGGCGGCATCGCCGGT
>NZ_JRMM01000294.1:0-846 GCF_000972905.1 Mycobacterium sp. UM_Kg27 | reverse complement strand
CACCACCAGCGCCACCGGAACCACCCGCGTCACCAGCGCCACCAGCAGCACCGGAGTTCGGGGCGCCATCAGCACCGGCGTCACCGACCTTGCCGTTACCGCCGGCACCACCAGCACCACCGTTACCGATCGCGGAACCGTTACCACCGGCACCACCATCGCCACCGTTGGCACCCGAGGCCGCAGACGGGTCACTGGCCGCGTCATAACCGGCGCCACCGTTACCACCGTTGCCCTGCACACCGTGGGCATCGGAGTCGCTGCCGGCAGAACCGTTCGCACCCGTCGACGAGCCCGCACCACCGGTACCGCCGGCACCGCCGGTAGCCAGCGCCCCACCGTCGCCACCGTTACCACCGGTGGTGTTGGTCGCAGTACCGGTCGCACCGTTACCACCGTCGCCGGCCTTACCAGCGTTGCCGCCATCACCGGCATTGCCACCCGTGCCCTGAGCACCAGCACTGCCATTGGTAGCCGAACCACCGGCACCACCGGCACCGCCGTCGCCACCCTTGCCACCAGCGCCAGCCGCACCACCGGTGCCACCGTTGCCGTCACCACCGCCGACAAACGTGCCGGCCTCACCAACAGCGCCATCGCCACCAGCACCACCGGCAGCACCGGAACCACCAGCACCACCAGCGCCACCGTTACCCGACGTCGAGCCACCGGCACCACCGACACCACCAGCGCCACCGGAACCACCCGCGTCACCAGCACCACCAGCAGCACCCGGAACGCCGCCGTCGTCGCCGTCCCGACCGATGATGCCGTCGCCGCCGTTACCGGCGTTGCCGCCGTCACCGACGGCTCCGGCGTTGCCGCCGGCCTGTCTCTTATACACAT
>NZ_JRMM01000293.1:0-847 GCF_000972905.1 Mycobacterium sp. UM_Kg27 | reverse complement strand
TACCGCCGTTGCCGCCCTTGCCGCCGGCACCACCGTCAACACCGGCCGCGGTACTGGCCGCGCCGTCCTTGCCGTCGCCACCGTTACCGCCGTTACCGGCCACGCCATCCGCGGCGCGCCCGCCACCGACCTCGACACCGCCCTTGCCGGCGTTGCCGCCGACGCCACCATTGCCACCGGACGTTCCGGCCGCGGCGGCACCATCAGAAGCCGCGTCATAGCCGGCACCACCGGCACCACCGTTGCCGCCCTTGCCCGCCGAACCGTCGGCACCGTCGGCGGCCTGGACACCGCCACCGGAGAGGCCACCGGCGCCACCGGCACCGGCGTTACCCCCATTGCCACCATTGACACCGGCACCACCGTCGGGGCTGCCGGCGATACCGGCCGTGCCCACACCACCATTGGCACCGTCGGTGCCCGAACCGCCCTTGCCGCCGACACCACCGGCACCATGGGCCCCGGCCACCGAACCGGTGCCACCGACACCACCGTTGCCACCGACAGCGCCATTGCCACCGGAGGTACCGGCCGCCGCACCCGCGGCCACCGCGTCATACCCGGCGCCACCGGCACCACCGGCGCCACCATCGCCACCGGCGCCCGAAGCGGACCGAGTCACGCCGTCGGCCTGTAGACCACCCAGGCCGCCGTTACCGCCATTACCACCCGCGGTGCCGGCGGTGCCGTTGACGTTGAGGGC
Source organism: Mycobacterium sp. UM_Kg27 (assembly GCF_000972905.1). Classification (NCBI taxonomy): domain Bacteria; kingdom Bacillati; phylum Actinomycetota; class Actinomycetes; order Mycobacteriales; family Mycobacteriaceae; genus Mycobacterium; species Mycobacterium sp. UM_Kg27. Next base: position 144 of record NZ_JRMM01000293.1, on the reverse strand, counting down.
GTCGCCGGCAGTACCGGCAACCCCGTCCTTGCCGTCGCCACCGTTGCCGCCGACGCCGGCGGTGCCGTCAGCGGCCCGGCCGCCACCGACCTGCAGGCCACCCAGACCGGCGTTACCACCGACACCACCATTGCCACCCGCGGT
>NZ_JRMM01000292.1:0-872 GCF_000972905.1 Mycobacterium sp. UM_Kg27 | reverse complement strand
GCTTCGGCGACCTGGTGTTCGACACCGTCATCACCCGCACCGTGCGTTTTCCCGAGACCACCGTGGCCGGCGAGCCCATCACCACCTGGGCCCCGAAGTCCGGCGGCGCGCAGGCCTATCGTGCGTTGGCCCGCGAAGTCATCGACCGATTCGGCGCGTGAACGTAGACACACCGACGGCCGACGCCCCCGCCGAACCGCCGGGTCCAAGCGGCGGTCCCAGCCTCACCTCTCCTCCGTCGAGCCTCGCTGAACCGCCGGGCTTCCAGGTCCGGCTGACCAACTTCGAGGGTCCCTTCGATCTGCTGCTGCAGCTGATCTTCGCGCACCGCCTCGACGTCACCGAGGTGGCGCTGCACCAGGTCACCGATGACTTCATCGCCTACACCCGCGACGTCGGCGCGCAGCTGGAGCTCGAGGAGACCACCGCCTTTCTGGTGATCGCCGCGACACTGCTCGACCTCAAGGCGGCCCGGCTGCTGCCGGCCGGTCAGGTCGACGACGAAGAAGACCTGGCGTTGCTCGAAGTTCGCGACCTGCTGTTCGCGCGTCTGCTGCAGTACCGGGCGTTCAAGCACGTCGCGCAGATGTTCGCCGAACTGGAAGCCGCCGCACTGCGCAGCTACCCGCGCGCGGTGTCGCTGGAAGACAACTTCGCCAACCTGCTTCCCGAAGTAATGCTCGGTGTCGACGCCGAGTCGTTCGCTCAGATCGCGGCGGCCGCGTTCACCCCGCGCCCGGTCCCGGTGGTGGGCCTGGAACACCTGCACCAGGTGATGGTGTCGGTACCCGAGCAGGCCGGTGTGGTGTTGCGGCTGTTGGAGGCCCGCGGCACGGGGCAGTGGGCGTCGTTCTCCCTGTCTCTTATACACA
>NZ_JRMM01000291.1:0-888 GCF_000972905.1 Mycobacterium sp. UM_Kg27 | reverse complement strand
AGATCAGGCCCTGACCGCCGGTACCACCGTTGCCGCCGGCGGCGGTGTCGGAGCCGTCACCGCCTGCGCCGCCGTCACGGCCAATCGCGTCACCGCTTGCGGAACCACCGTTGGTAGCGAGGACGGCCGCACCGCCACCGCCGCCGCCACCACCACCGCCGCGGCCCGCACCGTTGCCTGTACCCACAGCACCGGCACCGCCAGCACCGCCGTTACCTGCGCTTGCGGTGCTGCCCACCCCGGCGCCCTGCAGGATGCTGGCGCCGGAACCGCCGGCCCCGCCGGCCCCGCCGGCCCCGTTGGCGGCACCGTTGTTGCCGAGCCCACCGGTGCCGCCCGTGCCACCGGTACCACCGGCCTGGCCGCCGGCATAACCGTAAATGTCGGTCACGAGGCCCTGGCCCTGACCGCCCGCGCCACCGACACCGCCCGCACCGCCGGCACCGCCGGCCGTGGTGCTGTTCGGGTTGAAGTTCATGCCACCGGCGCCACCGGTGCCACCGGCGCCACCCGTGCCGGCCTGGGCGGTGCTGCCGCCGCTGCCACCGACACCACCGTTGCCGCCGGCGCCGCCGGCGCCACCGACACCGAGGCCGCCGCCGAAGATGTCGCCACCGGCGCCGCCTTGACCACCGGAACCACCGGAACCGGCCTTACCGCCGTCGGGAGCCGCCGTGCCGCCCGCACCGCCGTTACCGCCCGCACCGCCGACACCACCGTCGCCGGCGGTCACGCCACCGCCGTCCCACGCGGTGCCGCCGGTCCCGCCAGTACCACCCGCACCGCCGTTACCGGCGTCCTCGCCGGCACCCGTGGCGTCGTAGCCCGCACCGCCGTCACCGCCGCGGCCACCGGCCCCACCGTCAACGAGCCTGTCTCTTATACACA
>NZ_JRMM01000290.1:0-940 GCF_000972905.1 Mycobacterium sp. UM_Kg27 | reverse complement strand
ATGTGTATAAGAGACAGCCACAACGCGGCGCGCGAACCCGATGTCGCCGATCTCTGCACGATGCTCAACCAGATGGGCGCCCAGATCGAAGGTGCCGGCTCCCCAACGTTGAAGATCACCGGGGTGCCGCGGCTGCACCCCACCGAACACGAAGTGATCGGCGACCGGATCGTGGCCGCGACCTGGGCGATTGCGGCGGTAATGACCCGCGGCGACATCTCCGTCACCGGTGTGGACCCGGCTCACCTACAGCTTGTGCTGCACAAGTTGCACGATGCGGGCGCGACCGTCACCCAATCCGACAACGGATTCCGGGTGGTGCAGTACGAGCGGCCCAAGGCCGTCAACGTGGCGACTTTGCCGTTTCCCGGATTCCCCACCGATCTGCAGCCGATGGCGATCGGCCTCGCAGCGATTGCCGACGGCACGTCGATGATCACCGAGAACGTCTTCGAAGCCCGATTCCGGTTCGTCGAGGAGATGATCCGACTCGGAGCCGATGCGCGTACCGACGGCCACCATGCGGTGGTGCGTGGACTGCCGCAGCTCTCGAGTGCACCCGTTTGGGCCTCCGACATCCGCGCCGGCGCCGGTTTGGTCCTTGCGGGCCTGGTCGCAGACGGTGAGACCGAGGTCCACGACGTCTACCACATCGATCGCGGGTACCCGTTGTTCGTGGAATATCTAGCCGATTTGGGTGCTGAGATAGAACGTGTAATATAGGTCGGGCCGGAGGGACGCGGACCGCGGAACTACCGACAGTCTGGAAGTACTTCCGGAAGCCCCGAAAATCTCGGAGTTGACTCAACTCCGGAAACCGAGTATAGTGGCGGGGTTGCCTGAAGCCGGGCGGCGTGTTGTTTGAGAACTCAATAGTGTGTTTGGTGGTTTTTGTTTGTTGTTGTTTTTGCCATGCCTTCGGCGCCCCGTGTTGGGGGTG
>NZ_JRMM01000289.1:0-940 GCF_000972905.1 Mycobacterium sp. UM_Kg27 | reverse complement strand
ACACCGTTTTGACAGTCAAGGCCCGGCGTGATCGTCTCGACACCGCCATCGAGGAGGCCGCCGCGGATTGCGAGTTCACGGCGCTGGTGCGCCGCCTGGGGTGCCTGCGCGGCATAGGAACGCTCACTGCATTTGCTCTCGCGGTGGAAATCGGTGACTGGACACGGTTCACCGGCAACACGATCGGGTCCTTCGTCGGCCTCGTGCCCAGTGAACACTCATCGGGTGGATCCCGCAGTCAAGGGTCTATCACCAGGACCGGCAACGGACACGCCCGCCGCCTGCTCGTCGAAGCAGCATGGCACCACCGCCCCCGATACACCGTGGGAAAGGTCCTGCGCGCACGCTGGGATCTGGCACCGGCAGCTGCGCGAGCCCGCGGCAACGACGGCAACCATCGCTTGCACCAGCGGTGGGTGAAATTCATCGACCGCCGCAAACGCAGCACCGTCGCCGACGTCGCCATCGCCCGTGAACTCGCCGGGTGGTGCTGGTCACTGGCCGTGCTAGACCCCAGCACCTGAGGCCCATGAACCCCTTCGCCAGGCACCGGGAGTCGGTGGCAGCGCGTGGAGTGACCCGCGACCCTTCTAGGAGCAGCCCTGCGAGGCGACGCTCGACGTTAGACACGCGGACCCACTCCAGCCGAAACACCGTCCTGCGGTAACCAACCCGCGCATATCAGTCAGACCGCGCGTCGCCAACGACACGCTCACCGACACCCCCAGCCACGGCGAAGCAGAGGCGCCCGCCCCAACCCAGGGACGGGCGCCTCATCCTGCCCCTTGACACGACCTACCTACATATCAGAAGGGCGGTGGGTCGTCGGGGTCGGTGCCGGGGGCGGCTTTCGGGAACCACACGGCGTCGGATGCGGTGCGTCGGGCTTGGCGGGCTTTGTGGTTTTGGTTGCGTTCGGTGGCGATGCGGGCCGCGCGGT
>NZ_JRMM01000288.1:0-988 GCF_000972905.1 Mycobacterium sp. UM_Kg27 | reverse complement strand
GCTCGCGCGATGCACAACCGCTGCTGTTGCCCACCGGAGAGCCCGCCGCCCGGCTTGTCCAGCCGGTCCTTGACCTCGTTCCACAAGTTGGCCCCGCGCAGCGACTGTTCGACGGTCTCCTCCAGCAACTTGCGGTTGCGCACCCCCTGCAGCGTCAGTCCGGCGACGACGTTGTCGCGAATGGACATGGTGGGGAACGGGTTTGGGCGCTGGAACACCATCCCGATCGCCTTACGCACGCCCACCGGGTCGATGCCAGGCAGGTAGATGTCCTCACCGTCGAGCAGCACCGAGCCCTCGACTCGCGCCCCCTGGATGACCTCGTGCATCCGGTTGAGAGTGCGCAGCACCGTCGACTTACCGCAGCCCGACGGCCCGATGAACGCGGTGACGCTGCGTGGCGGTACCGACAACGTCACATCGGCCACCGCGTGAAACGACCCGTAATAGATGTTGACGTCGCTCAGGTCCAACCTTTTGGCCACTGGCAGCGTTCTCCTCACTCGACTCAACCTGTCCCGGCCCGCGGTTTCGACGGTCCAGACCTACTTGGAGCAACGATCTGCGCGCCAGCCTAGCCACGATCCTGCGTCCCGCAATCTGGCGAACCGCAGCGACACTGCCCAGGTCTCCCGCGAGGCGCCGCGGCTCGATGGTTGCCGAAGGTGTCGATCACCGGCTGATCCGGGGGCGCGCGTCTGCGACTCACACCGGGCAGGAAGTTGAGCCTCCAGCCGAAATGCCTTTCGGCCCAGTGGTTTAGTCGCCGGGTGTGACGTCCGCGATCGGCTAACCGAAGCGGCCGGAGATGTAGTCCTCGGTCTCTTTGAAGCTCGGGTTGGAGAAGATCTTCTCGGTCGCGTCGATCTCGATCAGCCGGCCGGGCTTGCCCACATCAGCCAGGTTGAAGAACGCCGTCTGATCACTCACCCGCGCCGCCTGCTGCATGTTGTGGGTGACGATGACGATGGTGTAGTCCTGCTTGAGC
>NZ_JRMM01000287.1:0-993 GCF_000972905.1 Mycobacterium sp. UM_Kg27 | reverse complement strand
GACCACTCGTTGTAGGTGATCGCCCCCTCGGTGGTGCGCAGCATCGCCGAGGTGCCGTCGTTGCCGGCGGCTCCGACCCCGGTACCTCCGTTGAAGGTCTTGCCCACGCCGCGGCCCCAGGAGCCGTCGGAGGCGACGTCGAGGTACTTCTGGAAGTTGTCGGTGGTTCCGGAGTCGTCGCTGCGGTACACCACGTGGATGGGCTCGGCAGGCAATGCCGCGTCCTTGTTGAGAGCTTTCACCGCGGGGTCATCCCACTTGGTGATGGTGCCGTTGAAGATCTTGGCCAACGTGGGCCCATCGAGGTCGAGTTCATTGACGCCGCCGATGTTGTAGGTCACGGCAATCGGACCGAAGACCGTAGGCAGGTGCCAAGGCGTTGAGCCGCACCGCGCGGCCACCCGCTGCGGCTCACCGTTCGACGGATCGAGAGGAGAGTCGGAACCGGCTAATTCCGTTTGCCCACTGGAGAATTCGGCGATGCCGGTGCCAGAGCCGTTGGCCCGGTAGTTCAGGGTGTAGTCGGGGCAAGCCCGGATGTAGGCGTAGACGAACTGTTCGATGGCGTGCGCCTGGGCCGTCGACCCGCTCGCGGTCAGCCTCTGCTTGCCGCCGCACTGCACCGCTGACGAGCCCGCGCCCGAGACCGACGACGATCCGCCACCACCGCAAGCCACGACCGTCAGCAGTACGGCCGCCAGTAGGCTCGAGACGATACCGAATCGGTTGATCCTCAACGGCGCTCCTTCGGCAGTCGGCGTGGCAACCACACGGTAGCCGAATCCGGTAATAAGTCAGCCAAAGCGACCCGAGATGTAGTCCTCGGTTTCCTTAAGTCTCGGATTAGAGAAGATCTTCTCGGTGCCGTCGATCTCGACCAACCGGCCGGGCTTCCCGACGGCCTCCAGGTTGAAGAACGCCGTCTGATCACTCACCCGCGCCGCCTGCTGCATGTTGTGGGTGACGATGACGATGGTGTAGTCCTGCTTGAGC
>NZ_JRMM01000286.1:0-1023 GCF_000972905.1 Mycobacterium sp. UM_Kg27 | reverse complement strand
CGACCGGCCCGGGAAACGGTGATTCGGTTTATCGCCGAGCACAAGGACTACCAGGTGCCCGGCTCTGATGGTGGGGCCGGGCTTCGCTGGGGTGTCGAGCCCATGTGTGCGGTGCTGTCGGCCAACGGGGTGTCGATCAGCCCGTCGACCTACTACGAGTGGATCAACAAGACCCCGACGCGCCGCCAGGTGCGCAAGGCCGAGCTAGTCGAGATCATCAGCACTCAGCGCAACGACGCCAAGACCGGCAAGTTCGTGCAGACCCTGGGCTCACGCAAGATGTGGATCCGGCTGCGCGGCCAGGGCCACGATGTGGCCCGTTGCACGGTGGAGCGGATCATGCGCGCCCAGGGCTGGGAGGGGGCCCGCTATGGGTCCAAACACAAGACCACGATCAGTGACGACAGCCATGCCCGTTACCCGGATCTGGTCGATCGCCATTTCTGCGCTCCGACGCCAAATCGATTGTGGGTAGCCGACTTTACGTATGTGGCGACCTGGAGCGGTTTGGTCTACGTGGCCTTCGTGATCGATGCGTTCAGCCGTCGCATTCTCGGCTGGAGGGCAGCGAGGTCGATGACCACGCCGCTGGTTCTTGACGCCCTCGAGCACGCATTCTTCACTCGGGCTCAAGAGGGGCACTACGATCTGCGTGGCCTGATTGCGCACAACGACGCCGGCGCCCAGTACACGTCGGTGGCATTCACGCAGCGGCTCATCGACGAAGGAGTGGACCCCTCGGTCGGGTCGGTCGGCGACGCACTGGACAACGCGCTCGCCGAGACGACCGTCGGTTCGTTCAAGAACGAGCTCATCCATCGGCAAGGCCCGTGGCGCGACGTCAGCCAGGTCGAACTCGCCACCGCCGAATGGGTCGACTGGTTCAACACCGAACGTCCCCACGACTACCTCGACGACTTCACCCCCGCAGCCGTCGAAGCGCTTCACTACGATCACAGGCACACCCCACCGAAGGCGGGGTGATTCAAGGAAATCAGTCCCCGGACTTACCGGGACGGCTCA
>NZ_JRMM01000285.1:0-1064 GCF_000972905.1 Mycobacterium sp. UM_Kg27 | reverse complement strand
TGAGGTGAGCCCCTCGTAGTGGTCCAGTCGTTGTGGGACTCTGATGCCCGATTTTCGGGCAGGAAGAATCGACGACGACATGGCATCAAAGAGGCGCCGGCGGCATACGCCGGATCAGATCATTCGCAAGCTCACCGAGGGCAACAAGCTCCTCGGCGCTGGCCAGGAGCTCTCCGAGGTGTGCCGGCACCTGGAGATCACCGAGTCGACCTGGCATCGCTGGGTGGCCCAGTACGGCGGCATGAAGGCCAGCGACGCCAAACGCCTCAAGGAACTCGAGGCCGAGAACGCCCGGCTGAAGAAGCTGGTGGCCAACCAGGCGCTCGACATCGACATGCTCAAGGAGATCTCGGAGGGAAACTTCTAACCCCGAACCGCAAGCGCAGCGCCGTGGCGATGCTGCGCGACCGGTTCGGGGTCTCCGAGCGGCGAGCTTGCACGGTGGTGGGTATCCATCGCTCCACGATGCGCCTGACGCCGTCACCGATCAGCGATGCCGAAGACGAGCTGCGGGCCTGGCTGCGGAAGTTCTCCACCGACCGGCCGCGCTGGGGATGGCGACGAGCGGCGATCGCCGCCCGCAAGGCCGGCTGGGTGACCAACAACAAGCGCATCCGCCGGCTGTGGCGCGACGAGGGGCTACGAGTGCCCCAGCGCCGCAGGAAGAAGCGCCTGACCGGTATCGGGGCCGCGGTCGGGGCGATGTGCCCGATCGCACCGAACGTGATCTGGGCGATGGACTTTCAGTTCGACACCACCGCCGATGGGCGCACCATCAAGATGCTCAACGTGATTGACGAGTTCACCCGTGAAGCGTTGGCGGTCCACGTCGATCGCGCCATCAACGCCGACGGCGTCGTCGACGTCCTCGACCGCCTGGCCCTGATGCACGGGGTACCGCACTACGTGCGGTTCGACAACGGACCTGAGTTCATCGCACACGCCGTCAACGACTGGTGCCGGTTCAACGGCACCGGCTCGCTGTTCATCGACCCCGGATCACCCTGGCAGAACGCCTGGATCGAATCGTTCAACGGCCGCCTGCGCGACGAACTGCTCAACTC
>NZ_JRMM01000284.1:0-1076 GCF_000972905.1 Mycobacterium sp. UM_Kg27 | reverse complement strand
CTAGGTGTTCTTGACGGGCAGGTTGTGAACGCGTAGGCGTTCGATGGGGGTCTTGCCTCCGATGCCGGTGTGGGGTCGGTGGTAATTGTAGTGATGCAGCCAGTCTTGATAAGTCGCTGCGCGGGCGGTGTTGGACCGGTAGGTGTGGGCGTAAGCCCACTCGGCGGTCAAGGTGCGATTAAAGCGTTCCACCTTGCCATTGGTCTGCGGCCGATACGGCCGGGTCCTCTTATGCGCAATGTCGTCGCCCAATGCGTGGGCGAAACACTTTGAGCGGTAACATGATCCGTTGTCAGTGAGGACGCGCCGGACGACGATGCCATGTTCGGCGAAGAAGGCGTTGGCGTTGCGCCAGAACGCAGCGGCGGTCTCCTTGCGTTCGTCATCGAGTTCTTCGGAGTAAGCCAATCGACTGTGGTCATCGACCGCGTGGTGCAGGTAGGCGTACCCCATCGCGCTGCGGGTTCTGCGCCCGGCTTGCCGGCCGAGCTTGCGGTGCCCGCCGCCGTCAGGGATGCGGCCGAGCTTTTTGATGTCCACATGCACCAGATCGCCCGGCGCCGCGTGCTCGTAGCGGTTCGGCTTCGGGCGGCGCACCGGCAAGCCCGTGGCCTGGTCCAGATGCCGCAGCAGGGGCATCTTGTAGCGCTTGAGCACCGCCTGCACCGTCGAACGCGGCACGTGCAAGTGCGCGGCTAGACGGTCGGGACCCCAGCGGCGCGTGCAGCGCAGCTTGACGATCCGACGCTCCCGACGCACCGGTAGTTGGTTGGGGCTGTGGTGCGGGCGGCTGGACCGGTCGAACATCGCCTCAGCACCACCGATGCGGTAACGGTCAGCCCACTTCTTCGCCGTCGCCGATGAGCACTGGAACCGCTCAGCGGCCCGTCGGATCGGCCACCCGTCATCGACGATCAGCCTGGCGAGTTTCAATCGCCCCTTCGGAGTCAGCGAAGCATTAGCGTGGGACACGAGGACCTCCTGGTGATCGGCGTGCGTGTGGTAACCACACCGATACCGGAGGTCCTCACCTACTTCCGCGCACCACGCCGTTCACAACGTCCCTGGCCATTACA
>NZ_JRMM01000283.1:0-1122 GCF_000972905.1 Mycobacterium sp. UM_Kg27 | reverse complement strand
TTTCCCGAGTAGCAGCGGGCCCGTGGAATCTGCTGTGAATCTGCCGGGACCACCCGGTAAGCCTGAATACTACTCGATGACCGATAGCGGATTAGTACCGTGAGGGAATGGTGAAAAGTACCCCGGGAGGGGAGTGAAATAGTACCTGAAACCATGTGCCTACAATCCGTCAGAGCCCTCCCTTGTGGTGGGGTGATGGCGTGCCTTTTGAAGAATGAGCCTGCGAGTCACCGGCACGTCGCGAGGTTAACCCGTGTGGGGTAGCCGCAGCGAAAGCGAGTCTGAATAGGGCGTATCGCATCCGTTGGGGTGTGTGTAGTGGCGTGTTGTGGACCCGAAGCGGAGTGATCTACCCATGGCCAGGGTGAAGCGCGGGTAAGACCGCGTGGAGGCCCGAACCCACTTAGGTTGAAGACTGAGGGGATGAGTTGTGGGTAGGGGTGAAAGGCCAATCAAACTCCGTGATAGCTGGTTCTCCCCGAAATGCATTTAGGTGCAGCGTTGCGTGTTTCTCACTGGAGGTAGAGCTACTGGATGGCCGATGGGCCCTACTAGGTTACTGACGTCAGCCAAACTCCGAATGCCGGTGAGTGTAAGCGTGGCAGTGAGACGGCGGGGGATAAGCTCCGTGCGTCGAGAGGGAAACAGCCCAGATCGCCGGCTAAGGCCCCAAAGCGTGTGCTAAGTGGAAAAGGATGTGCAGTCGCTTAGACAACCAGGAGGTTGGCTTAGAAGCAGCCACCCTTGAAAGAGTGCGTAATAGCTCACTGGTCAAGTGATTGTGCGCCGATAATGTAGCGGGGCTCAAGCACACCGCCGAAGCCGCGGCAATACGTAAGTATTGGGTAGGGGAGCGTCCTGCATCCGGTGAAGCCACAGAGTGATCTAGTGGTGGAGGGTGTGGGAGTGAGAATGCAGGCATGAGTAGCGATGAGGCAAGTGAGAACCTTGCCCGCCGAAAGACCAAGGGTTCCTGGGCCAGGCCAGTCCTCCCAGGGTGAGTCGGGACCTAAGGCGAGGCCGACAGGCGTAGTCGATGGACAACGGGTTGATATTCCCGTACCCGTGTGTGCGCGCCCATGATGAATCAGTGGTACTAACCACCCAAAAGGTGGTCGATCA
>NZ_JRMM01000282.1:0-1130 GCF_000972905.1 Mycobacterium sp. UM_Kg27 | reverse complement strand
GCAAGGGCGGCAACGGTGGTGCCGGCGGTGCGGGCTATGACGCTGCCGCGGACGGTGCGGCGGCAGCCGGTACGTCCGGCGGCAACGGTGGTGTCGGCGGTAACGCCGGTCTGGGCGGCGCTCAGGTCGGTGGCGGCAACGCTGCGAACGGCTCGGCCGGTCTCGGAGGCAATGGCGGATCGGGCAAGAACGGAGTCGCCGGTACTGCCGGCGATGCGGTCAACGTCAACGGCGGTGCCGGCACGGCCGGTGGTAACGGTGGCAATGGCGGCCAGGGTGGTCTGCAGGCCGACGGTGTCACCCAGGCCGCGGCGGGCAAGGGCGGCAACGGCGGTGCCGGCGGTGCCGGCGGTGCCGGTTATGACGCGGTAGGCGCGGGTGCCGCGGCCGGCACTTCCGGTGGCAGTGGCGGTACCGGTGGCAATGGTGGTGTGGCCGGTACCGGTTCGACGGCCGGCACTCACGGCGCCGGTGGTGTCGGCGGCAAGGGCGGTTCGGGTACCGCGGGCTCGACGGGTGTGGCGGGCACGGCGGGCACGGCGGGCAGCCCCGATGGTGGTGCCGGTGGCCATGGTGGCAATGGCGGTAACGCCGGGGCTGGTGGCGCCGGTGGCTTCTCCGGTGGTGGAGCGCAAGCCGCCAACGGTGCCAACGGTGTGGCCGGCAAGGGCGGTAGCGGTGGTGTCGGTGGTGCCGGTTACGACGCGGCTTCCGATGGTGCGGCGGCGGCCGGGACCTCCGGTGGCAATGGTGGTGCCGGCGGTAACGCCGGACAGGGCGGGCTGCAGGTCGGTGGTGGTCGTGCCGCTGATGGCGCGGCTGGCGTTGGTGGCAACGGTGGGTCGGGTAAAGCCGGTACGGCCGGCGCCGCGGGCACCGCGGGCAGCGTCAATGGTGGTGCCGGTACGGCCGGTGGTAACGGTGGCAATGGCGGCAAGGGTGGTCTGCAGGCCGATGGTGTCACTCAGGCTGCGGCGGGCAAGGGCGGCAACGGTGGTGCCGGCGGCGCCGGCGGCGCCGGGTATGACGCGGTCAGCTCGGGTGCCGCCGCGGGCACCTCCGGTGGTGCCGGTGGCACCGGTGGCAAGGGTGGTGTGGCCGGTACCGGTTCGACGGCCGGCACTCATGGT
>NZ_JRMM01000281.1:0-1216 GCF_000972905.1 Mycobacterium sp. UM_Kg27 | reverse complement strand
ACCACTACGGCATCATGTGGCAGGCCGTCGCCAACTACTTCAAGGGCAACGAGAACGTCGCCGGCTACGAGATCATGAACGAGCCGTGGTCAGGCACCCAGACCCTGGGCAGCCTGCTGGGCAACCCGTACTTCGACGCCCAACAGCTGACCCCGTTCTACAACCAGATCACCGAAGCCATCCGCTCGGTCGACCCGAACAAGACAGTGTTCTTCGGTCCGAGCACCCTCGAAGCCAGCCTGCCGGTACAGAACCATCTGGGAACGGTCGACGACGACAACACCGCCTTCTCCTTCCACCACTACTGCATGGTGAATGCGATTTTCGCCGACCTGAGTTTCGGTTGCGACTGGAACGCCGACGCCGTGTTCGGCTACGCCTACGACTATGCGCAGGAGCACAACATCCCGGCGTTCTTGAGTGAGTTCGGTGCCACCAACAACCTTCCGACCATCGGCGCGAGCCTGGACGCGGCGAACCGGTATCTGTTCGGTTGGACCGAATGGGCCTACACCGGCAAGGACATCACCAGCACGTCGCCGGAGGACCAGGCACTGGTCTACGACACGAACCTGCCCCCGGTCGGCGACAACGTCAACTGGGACAAGCTCGACCTCCTGGCTCAGCCCTACCCCCAGGCGATCTCCGGCGTCCCGACGTCGCTGAGCTTCACCAACGGCGAGTTCAACTTCAGCTACACCACCGACCGCGCCGACGGCTCAGGCACCTTCGGAGCCGGCTCCGAGACCTCTATCGCCGTGCCGGCCAACCACTACCCCAACGGCTATGCCGTGACCGTGACCGGCGGGACCGTCACCTCGGCACCCAATGCCCCGATCCTGACCATCGGAGCCGACAGCGACGCCTCCACCATCACCGTCAAGTTGATACGTATCTAGCCGTCGACCCGCCAACGGACTACCGCCGACACTCCGGGTTGCCTAGGTGGCAGCCTTGCATCACGTAAGCAACTCGTTTAACTTCTCAGGCAGACTTCAGAATCTGTTGTCTTCCATGAAGAAGGGTTCGTCGGGATGCCTCGTCACCGCAGCAGGGTTGTGGGCAGCAAGATTGTCGGTATTGCCGCGTTTTTGGCTTTGACCTCTCCGGCCGCGTCGGCTCAGGCTGATTTCGACGACATGCTCGATGTCCTCGTCGCACCTTTTGCCACCGCAGCCGGCGAACTGGACCCCCAGGCCGTCACCGACAACACCGC
>NZ_JRMM01000280.1:0-1247 GCF_000972905.1 Mycobacterium sp. UM_Kg27 | reverse complement strand
TGAGGTGAGCCCCTCGTAGTGGTCCAGTTGTTGTGCGACTCTGATGCCCGGTGTTCGGGCAGGAAGAATCAGCAACGACATGGCAGCCAAGAAGCGCCGGCGGCATACGCCGGATCAGATCATCCGCAAGCTCGCCGAGGGCAACAAACTGCTCGGCGCCGGGCAGGAACTCAGCGAGGTGTGCCGGCACCTGGAGATCACCGAGTCGACCTGGCATCGCTGGGTCGCCCAGTACGGCGGTATGAAGGCCAGCGACGCCAAACGGCTCAAAGAACTCGAGGCCGAGAACGCCCGCCTGAAGAAGCTGGTCGCCAACCAGGCCCTCGACATCGACATGCTCAAGGAGATTTCGGAGGGAAACTTCTAACCCCGAACCGCAAGCGCAGCGCCGTGGCGGTGCTGCGTGAGCGGTTCGGGGTCTCCGAGCGTCGAGCCTGCACCGTGGTCGGCATCCACCGCTCCACGATGCGCCTGACACCGGCGCCGATTACCGACGAGGAAGCCGAGCTGCGGGCCTGGTTGCGCACGTTCTCCACCGACCGGCCGCGCTGGGGCTGGCGGCGGGCCGCGGTGATGGCCCGGCGGGCCGGCTGGGCGGTGAATAACAAGCGCATCCGCCGCCTGTGGCGTGATGAGGGCCTGCGAGTTCGGCAGCGCCGTAGGAAGAAACGCTTGACCGGCATCGGGACCGCGGTCGGGGCGATGTCGCCGATCGCACCGAACGTGATCTGGGCGATGGACTTCCAGTTCGACACCACCGCCGATGGGCGCACCATCAAGATGCTGAACGTCATCGACGAATTCACCCGCGAAGCCCTGGCGATCCACGTCGACCGCGCCATCAACGCTGATGGCGTCGTCGACATCCTCGATCAATTGGCTCTGACCTACGGGGCTCCGCACTACGTGCGGTTCGACAACGGCCCGGAGTTCGTCGCCCATGCGGTCAACGACTGGTGCCGGTTCAACGGCACCGGCTCACTGTTCATTGATCCCGGATCACCTTGGCAGAACGCCTGGATCGAGTCATTCAACGGCCGCCTGCGAGATGAGCTGCTCAACTCCTGGCGCTTCGACTCGCTGTTGGAAGCCCGGGTGATCATCGAGGATTGGAGGATCGACTACAACGCCAACCGACCGCATTCGGCCCACCACGGACTCAGCCCTGCCGAGTTCGCCTTACAGTGGACCTCGACCCACCAACCCCAAGCCGCATAGCGACTGGACCACCAAACGGGTCCCCCTCA
>NZ_JRMM01000279.1:0-1305 GCF_000972905.1 Mycobacterium sp. UM_Kg27 | reverse complement strand
GTGGGCTCGGAGATGTGTATAAGAGACAGCACCAGCTACCTCCTCAACCGGCTTGCCGGGTGCCGGCCCTGTGGTCAGCGTGCCGGCCGCGACGGCGCCGGCGGGGGCGTTGCCGCGGGACCGGGTGCCGGTGCCGGAGAACGGGTCTCGCTACTCGATGACTCTTCGGGTTGCGCCGCCGGGAAGACCCACTTGCCCGACAAGATCTCCTTGTCCGGCTGGTAGAGCCGGACCAGGTAGTTCCAGCCCGGCGTGGTGGGCAGGCAATTGGCTTTGTTGTCGTCGGAACATCCCCCGAACTGCACGGTCACCGATCCGTCCGCCGCTTTGTCCGCGGTGATGTTGTTGACCGAGTACGCCTGCTGCGGGTTCTCCGTGAAGTAGCCGTTCTTGTTGTAGACGGTGACCGACCAGAACGCCTTCACCGGAACGTCTTTGACGGTAAGGCGGTACACCGTGTTGCCGTCGTTGCGGGCCGGGGTGACATTGAGGTACAACGCCTCCTTCTCGGAGTTGCCGCCCCACGCCGCGGCTGCCCCGATCAGATGCCGCACCGGGTCGGTTTCGGCCTCGCTGCCGAACATGCCCCGGGTGTCGGGGATCGTTTGGGCCAGCTCCAACAGCGCGTCGCTGACCTTCTTCTGGCTGACCGGATCCCACCGGGGCACGTCGAAGCTGCCGGTGTCGTCTTGGTGCGCGGTGATCGCGTCCTGCAGGCGGTGGGCTGCGGCGAGGTCGGCGGGATCGTTGGGGTCGGCCAGGATGCGAATGGCGACGGCCACATAGCGGGTGCCGACATGCTGCTGATCCAGCGTGTGCTCGCCGCCGCCGTAGAACATGTCCGTGACGTATTCGTCCTGGTTGATCACCTGCGCCGACATGTACCGCTGACCGGGATCGGGCAGCGTCAGGGTGACCGGACTGGCTTGCAGGTCGAACACCGCCGCCGAATACAGGGTGTCCCGATTGGACCGCACCACCAGCTGCCGGTCGACCGGGGTGACGTCGCGCATGTGGAAGAAACGGCCGAAGCCGTTCTCGTTGACGATGTTGGTGAATTCCTGGTCGGTGACCGCCCGCACGAAGTTGTCCGGCGACACCAACACCATGCCGTTGGGGGTGCTGCGGGGGGCCACGTTCGCGACCGGGTCGGTGCCGGTCTTCGTCACGGTCAGCCCGCATCCGCTCAGGACCAGTGCTGCTGTCACCGTTCCGCACGCAGAAAGCCATCGCTTGGACATGCAGCGCAACCTACCGGGCGGTCCCGGTTGATGCAGGCAAGGGGTTTATCGACACGGGTTGCGG
>NZ_JRMM01000278.1:0-1319 GCF_000972905.1 Mycobacterium sp. UM_Kg27 | reverse complement strand
TGTGTATAAGAGACAGGGCTGGTGCCGGTGGCGTGGGCGGCGCCGGTGGTAACACCGGCAACGGCGCCAACGGTGGTAACGGCGGTAGCGGTGCCGGTGGCGGCGTGAACGCCATCGCCGGATCCGGCGGCCATGGTGGTGCCGGTGGTATCGCCGGCACGGCCGGCACCGGTGGTGCCGGTGGCCTCGGTGGCGATGGCACTGCGGCCGACAACGGCCAAGACGGCGCTCAGCTCGGTGCCAGCGGTGGTAACGGCGGTACCGGTGGCAACGCTGAGCTGGGTCAGCAGGGCGGCCACGGCGGCAACGGTGGTGCCGGCGGAACCATCGGGCACGGCGGCGCGGGCGGCGACGGCGGTGCCGGTGCCAACGGGGTCGCGGGCATCACCGACGGATCCGGCAACGGCACCGACGGCACGTCCGGCACGGCGGGTGGCAATGGCGGCCTCGGTGGTATTGGTGGCTCGATCGCCGGTGACGGTGGTGTCGGTGGTAACGGCGGTGTCGGTGGACACGGCGGTGCCGGTGGCAATGCCGCCAACGGCGCTGCGGGAGCCAATGCCGCGGCCGGCAGCGGTGGCAACGGCGGTACCGGTGGCGACGCCACCGGCACGGCCGGCGCCGGCGGTGAAGGCGGCGCCGGCGGTAACGGTGGCGCTGGCGGCACCGCGACCAACGGCAATGTCGGTGCCGACGGACTCGGCGCCACGGGTGGCGACGGTGGCGCGGGCGGTAACGCCGGTGTCGGTGGCCGCGGTGGCGACGGTGCCGGTGGTGGCTCGAACCTGGTGGCCGGTTCCGGCGGTAAGGGCGGCAACAGCAGCAGCACCGCGGGTGCGGGCGGCGCGGCCGGGGCCGGTGGCCTCGGTGGCGACGGCGCCACCCAGGCCGACAGCGGTATCGACGGTGCCGGCGGCGCGATCGCGGTCGGTGGCACCGGTGGTAACGGTGGCAACGGCACGGTGCTGGGCAGCGGCCTGGCGCAGGCCGGTGGCCACGGCGGTGTCGGCGGTAACGCGACCGGTGAGTACGGCAACGGTGGCACCGGTGGTAACGGTGGCAATGGGGCCGCTGGCACCTCGGGTACCAACGCCGCCAACGGTGCGGGCGCGGCCGGCGGTAACGGCGGTAACGGTGGTTCGGCCGCCCAGCACGGCACCGGTGGCACCGGCGGCAACGCGGGTAACGGCGGCAACGCCGGCAACAACACCTCGGTGGCCGCGAACGGCGGCACCGGCGGCCAGCCCAAGGACCCGAACGGCAACGCCATGCCCGGTGGCACCGGCGGCGCCGGCGTCAAGGGCTGTCTCTTATACACA
>NZ_JRMM01000277.1:0-1325 GCF_000972905.1 Mycobacterium sp. UM_Kg27 | reverse complement strand
TGTGTATAAGAGACAGACTCGACGCCGTTGCCGCCGGAGACGGCGTCCACTGTCACGCCGGTGCGCACGTCGACGCCCTCATCGCGGTGCAGCCGGGCGATCAACGCCCCGACCTGCTCGCCGAGCACGCCGGCCAGCGGTGCGGGCTGCGGCTCCACCAGCGTCACCTGCACACCCAGGCCGCGCAGGCTGGCGGCCACCTCGCATCCGATGAAGCCGGCGCCGATCACCACGGCGCGGCGTGCGCTCGCGGCCCGGCGCTGCAGCGCCACACAGTCGTCGAGCGAGCGCAGCACGCAGAGGCCGTCCAGGTCGCCGAACGCCGCAATGCGGTTGGGCACCAGGCCGGTGGCGATCACCAACTGCTGGTAGCCGATCAGCTGTCCATCGGCCAGCTCCACGGTGTGCGCCGCGGCGTCGATACCGAGAGCCGGGACACCGAGGCGCAAGGTGATGCCGTTGTCGTCGTAGAAACTCGCCGGTTTCAAAGCTATGTCGTTTGGGTCCTCCACCTCGCCGCGCAGCATCTGCTTGGACAGCGGCGGCCGGTCGTAGGGCGGGTGAGCTTCGGCGCCGACGATCGTGATCGGGTCGCCAAAGCCGTTGCGCCGAAGCTGTTCGGCGGTGCGTACCGCCGCCAGGCCCGCCCCGACGATGACCACTCCGCTCACGGCCGGACCACTTCCACCATCTCGAAGTCCGCCTTGGCCGCGCCGCAGTCCGGGCAGCTCCAGTCCTCGGGGATGTCGGCCCAGCGGGTGCCGGGCTCGATGCCGTCTTCCGGCCAGCCCAGCGCCTCGTCGTATTCGAAGCCGCACTGCAGGCACCGGAACAGTTTGTAGTCGCTCATGAGTTCACTCCGATCACTTCGAAATCCAGCTTTTCGCGTACCGCGCAGTCCGGGCAGGTCCAGTCGTCGGGAATCTGCTGCCACGGCGTGCCGGCCGGGAATCCCTCGCGGGGTTCCCCGTTGACCTCGTCGTAGCGGTAGCCGCAGCCCGGGCATTCATAAACCGCCATCAGGCCACCGCCCCGTAGCGAGCCAGTACCTTGCCGCGCACCCGGGGGTGGATGTTGGCCCGGGTGATGTCACCGGCGTAGTGCTCGAGCACCCGGTGATCCATCAGCTTGCGCCACACCGGCGGGAAGTAGGTCACCCCGATCAGCGCTCCGTATCCGGCCGGCAGGTTCGGCGAGTCGTCGAAGCTGCGCAGCGTCTGGTAGCGCCGGGTGGGGTTGGCGTGGTGGTCGCTGTGCCGCTGCAGGTGGTAGAGGAACAGGTTGGTCACCATGTGGTCGGAGTTCCAGCTGTGCTGCGGTGTGCA
>NZ_JRMM01000276.1:0-1337 GCF_000972905.1 Mycobacterium sp. UM_Kg27 | reverse complement strand
AC
Source organism: Mycobacterium sp. UM_Kg27 (assembly GCF_000972905.1). Classification (NCBI taxonomy): domain Bacteria; kingdom Bacillati; phylum Actinomycetota; class Actinomycetes; order Mycobacteriales; family Mycobacteriaceae; genus Mycobacterium; species Mycobacterium sp. UM_Kg27. The sequence continues at coordinate 1,335 of NZ_JRMM01000276.1, read as the reverse complement.
CTGCACCCCGCTGTGACGCAATCGGGCTGCCATCGCGCGGCGACGCGGCCGCGGTCTATGACGCCGGCGCTGCTGAGCGGGCGCGCAATGACCGCCGCGCGATGGCAGCCCGATTGCGTCACAGCGGGGTGCAGGTCATCGACGCCCCACCCGAGGATCTGGCCCCGGCGCTGGCCGATGCCTACCTGGCGATGAAAGCCGCCGGGCGGCTCTGATCGCGGTCGCGCGCAGCACCGGGTAGCTAGCCGGTGGGGACCACGTCGGGGGCATCGGCGACGTCCCCGGTCTCGCCGGCGGCCACGGCCTTGCGACCGAAGTACACCACGTAGACCAGAAATGCCGCCTCCACCGCGGTCCCGATGCCGATTCGCAGCCAGGTCGGCAGTGGCGACGGAGTCACCACCGCCTCGAGCAGCCCGGCCACCGCGAACACCACGACCAACCCCACGGCGACCGCGACGACGGCCCGGCCCTGTTCGGCGAGCGCCTGTGTGCGGGGCCGATCACCCGGGGCGATCACCGTCCAGCCCAGGCGCATCCCCACCGCGCCGGCCAAGAACACCGCCGTCAGCTCCAGCAGCCCGTGCGGGGCAAGCAGTCCCAGCATGAAACCGCCCCGGCCGGCATGGAACATCAGGCCGAGTCCCAAGCCGAGGTTGGCCGCGTTGGCGAACAGCAGCGCCGGGATCGGCAGGCCCAGCAACACCGAGAAGGCAATGACGCGGGCGGCCACCCAGGCGTTGTTCACCCAGACCTGCAGCGCAAAGGACCCGGCCGGGTGGTCGCTGTAGTAGGCGGCGAAGTCGTGGTTGACCAGCCGGTCGATCTCCGCGGGGGTGCCGATCACCGCCTGCACGTCGGGGTTGCCGGCCACCCAGCAGGCGATGACCGCCGACACCGCCAGGAACACCGCGGCGGTGCTCAGCCACCACCGCCAAGCACGGTAGGCGACCACCGGAAACGACACCGTCACGAACCGGACGAATTCCGAGGCCAACGGCGCATGCGCACCGGTGACGGCGGCACGCGCCCGTGCCACTAGGGCGGAAAGTCGGCCGATGAGCGCGGCATCCGAGGACGACGAGCGCACCAGCGACAGTTGGGTGGACACCCGCTGATAGAGGTCGACCAGCTCGTCGACCTCAGCGCCGGTGAGCCGGCGCCGGTGCTTGACCAGTGCCTCCAGCCGATCCCAGGCCGGTCGATGGGTCAGCACGAAGGCGTCGACATCCACCTAGCCGAGCCTAGCGAGGACTGCGAGCACGGCGAAGCCGGGCGATGCAGGTCCGCGCCATCAAGCACAGCGAGGACTGCGAGCACGGCGAAGCCGGGCGA
>NZ_JRMM01000275.1:0-1346 GCF_000972905.1 Mycobacterium sp. UM_Kg27 | reverse complement strand
TGTGTATAAGAGACAGGTCTGCGCCAGCACCACCGCGGTGGTGGTGAACGCGATATGGATTCCGGCGGCCTCCAGATAGCGTCCCAACAATCCGAGCCGGCCGAACGCATACAGCAGCGCGATTCCACCCACCACCGGTGGCAACACCAGCGGCAACAGCACCAGTGGTCGCAGGAGGCGCACCACGCGTGACCGACTGCGCGCCAGCACCAGCGCCATCGGCACACCGAACAGCACACACAGCACCGTGCTGGCCGCGGCGGTGCGCAGGCTCAGTTGCAGTGCGGTGATGGCGGAGGGACTGCTGATCAACGCCCAGAAATGTGGCCAGTCGACTTTGGTCGCGATCCCCACCAGCGGCAACACCACGAATGCCGCGCCGATCGCGGCGGGCACATAGACCCAGCCCGGCAGGTGATCAGGCCGGCTGACCACGGCCGGTCAGGGCTTACCGAAACCGGCCGCGTGCAGCACCTTCTGCCCCGCCTCGCCGGTGACCAGATCGACGAACGCGCGGGCCGGCCCGGGCGAAGCCGCCTCCCGTAGCAGCGCGATCGGGTAGGTGTTGACCGCGTCGGCGGCCTCGGGGAACTCGATGGTGGCCACCTTGCCCCCGGCGTGCTGGGCGTCGGTGCGGTAGACCACACCGGCATCGGCCTGGCCGGTGGTGACCTTGTTGAGGACGTCGGTGACGTCGGGTTCCTCGCTGACCGGGGTGACCGTGACACCGGTGGCGTCTTCGACCTTGTGCGTCGCCGCGCCGCACGGGACCGGTGATTGACACACCACCACCGCGAGCCCTGGTGCGGCCAGATCAGCGAAGGACCGCACCCCGTGCGGATTGCCGGGTGCTGTCACGATCACCAGCGTGTTGGTGGCAAACGCCACCGCCGCGGCGTCCAGCAGGCCGGCCTGCGCGACCTTGTCCATCTGGGTGGTGTTGGCCGAGGCGAAGACGTCGGCGCGCGCCCCCTGGGTCAGTTGGGTGGCCAGATCCGAGGACCCGGCGAAATTAAAGGCCACCGCGACCCCGGGATTGTCGGTTTTGAACTGCTCGGCGATCTCGGTGAACGCCGGCTGCAACGACGCCGCCGCGAACACGGTGATCGTCGGGGACACCGGCTCCGTGCTACAGCCGGCCATTCCCACCGCCAGCACGCCCGCCATCGCTCCGCAGACCACGCGGGTACGCCCCATGGCTGGCAGCCTAGCGGCGATCGCAAGCGGCGCGAAGCGGCGCGCGGCGGGTCGCCGCCGTCAACACAGCGGCGATCGCAAGCGGCGCGAAGCGGCGCGCGGCGGGTCGCCGCCGTCAACACAGCGGCGATCGCAAGCGGCGCGAAGCG
>NZ_JRMM01000274.1:0-1366 GCF_000972905.1 Mycobacterium sp. UM_Kg27 | reverse complement strand
CGCGCCCGGCTCCGCCGCGCTTGCGGTCGCCCGGTGTTGATGCGGGCGACCCGCCGCGCCCGGCTCCGCCGCGCTTGCGGTCGCCCGGTCTGAAATGCTGTCCCCATGACCAGAATCGCGATCATCGGTGGCGGCAACATGGGCGAAGCGTTGCTGGCGGGGCTGCTGGCTGCCGGCCGCCCGGTCAAGGACCTGGTGGTCGCTGAGCGGTACGGCGAGCGGGCCCGGCAGCTCTCGGAGAAGTACTCGGTCCTGGTGACTTCGGTCGCTGACGCGATCGAGAACGCCTCCGTCGTGATCGTCGCGGTGAAGCCACAGGATGTGGACGCCGTGGTCGAGGAGTTCGCCAAGAGCGTTACCGCTGCCTCCGGGGACAGCGTGGAGCAGGTGCTGGTCACGATCGTCGCCGGTCTCACCACCGAGTACGTGGAGTCCAAGCTCCCCGCCGGAGCGGCCGTGGTGCGGGTGATGCCCAACACCCCGGTCAAGGTCGGCGTCGGTGCCAGCGCGCTGGCCAAGGGCCGCTTCCCCAGCAACGAACAGGTCAGCGAGGTCGCGGCGCTGTTCGAGTGCGTCGGGACGGTGGCGATCGTTCCGGAAGAGCAGATGGACGCCGTCACCGCGGTGTCGGGATCCGGGCCGGCGTACTTCTTCTTGGTGGTCGAGGCGCTGGTGGATGCCGGGGTTGCCGCCGGATTGAGCAGGCAGGCGGCAACCGACTTGGCGGTTCAGACGATGGCCGGTTCGGCGCAGATGCTGCTGGAGGAGCGGGACGCAGGCGATGGTGCGCCCAATGCTGGCATCGACACCGCCCCGACCCACCTGAGAGCGATGGTGACTTCGCCTGGGGGGACCACTGCGGCCGCACTGCGTGAATTGGAGGCCGGTGGCCTGCGGACCTCGCTCGATCGGGCGGTGCAGGCCGCAAAAACACGCTCTGAGCAGCTAAGAATTACATCAGAGTAATTCACTTATTTTTCACATATTGGCTCTCACTAGTCGCAGGAACCCCATCCGTCCCGCTATTCTCCTCTATGTCTGTGCGTGTGGGCGCAGCGGAGGGGAAGCCGCTGGGACTGCACGTGCCTGATTGAAATGGGTAACGATGACGTCTGCGAACGGGCCTTCGGCGCGTGACACGACACAATTTCTCACCGTGGCCGAGGTGGCTGCGTTGATGCGGGTCAGCAAGATGACGGTGTACCGCCTGGTGCACAACGGCGAGCTGCCCGCGGTGCGGGTGGGACGGTCTTTCCGGGTGCACGCCAAGGCGGTGCACGACCTGCTGGAGACCTCCTTCTTCGACGCGGGCTAAAGAGCCGGTCGACAGGTAAGCTGTCTCTTATACACATCTGACGCTGCCGAC
>NZ_JRMM01000273.1:0-1463 GCF_000972905.1 Mycobacterium sp. UM_Kg27 | reverse complement strand
CGATAGCGTCCCGCTGATTGGTGGACTTCGGATCTGGCGTGGTTCACGCGTTGCGATCAACGAGTCATGTTGAACGCTAGGCGATTTGGTGTTGTTTGGCAAGGGCTTCCGCGGCGTGTTTCTTCGCGATGACCGCCCGTAGCTCGTCCATGGAGACATCGGAGAGATAACGTCGGGTGACTTGCCATTCGTCGTGGGATTCGATGACCACCGCGGTCGCCAGGCGCAGAAACGAAGCCGGGTTGGGGAAGATCTCCACGACATCGGCGCGGCGTTTGATCTCCTTGTTCAACCGCTCGATCGGATTGTTCGACCAAATCTTCTGCCAATGGGCCTTGGGGAACGCGGTGAACGCCAGCACATCGGTCTTGGCCTCGCCCATCATTGCTGCGACCTTCGGGAAACTGTCCGCCAGGGTGTCAGCGACGCGGTCCCACTGCTCGGCCACCTCCTCGGGGTCGGTGTGGGCGAAGATCGTCTTGACCGCCGCAGTCACCGCAGGAGCATGCTTGGCCGAGACCGCAGTGTGCAGATTCCGCATGAAATGCACCCGACACCGCTGCCACGACGAACCGGTGAACTGCTGGGCCACCGCCGATTTCAGGCCGGCATGAGCATCAGAGATCACCAGATGCACCCCGGCGAGGCCGCGGGCCTTCAGCGAGGCGAGAAACTCACGCCAGAACTCATAAGACTCACTGTCACCGACAGCGGTCCCCAGCACTTCGCGGGTGCCGTCGATGGACACCCCGGTGGCCACCACTAGGGCCTGAGAGACCACGTGCGCCCCGATCCGGACCTTGCAGAAGGTCGCGTCACAGAACACGTACGGAAACGTCGTGTGAGCCAGGCTGCGGGTCCGAAACGCCTCGATCTCCTTGTCGAGGCCGGCGCAGATCCGCGAGACCTCCGATTTGGACACCCCTGACTGCACGCCCATCGCGGCCACCAGGTCATCGACACTGCGGGTGGACACCCCGTGCACGTAAGCCTCCATGATGACCGCGTGCAGGGCCTTGTCGATGCGGCGGCGGCGCTCCAGCAGCGACGGAAAGAACGAGCCGGCCCGCAGCTTGGGGATGCCCACCTCGACATCACCGGAGGTGGTCGACACCGTCTTGGGCCGATGGCCGTTACGGTGCACCGTGCGCCCATCGGCGCGCTCATAGCGGCCGGCGCCGATTGCAGCAGTGGCCTCGGCCTCGATCAGCGCCTGCAGCCCAGCACGGATCAGCTCGGCAAACACCGCGCCGCCATCAGCGGACTTCAGTGCATCGAGCTGAGCAAGCAGGGCAGAATGATCCTGGGTCATCGCGTCGTGTGTCTTCCTGTTGAGTCACTTGGTAGGTAACTCACTGACCACTACGCGATGGCCCACCCCAACACCGGCAACGACACACCCCGAACGTGTCCGCCCAGTTCAACCCCGGTCCCGAAACCCCACCACCCCAGGGGACTTACCC
>NZ_JRMM01000272.1:0-1469 GCF_000972905.1 Mycobacterium sp. UM_Kg27 | reverse complement strand
GATGTGTATAAGAGACAGAGTCGCCGGCGTGCACGGCACCGGCGGCAACCCGGCCAGCGGTGTCAACGGTCTCGGCGGCGTGGCCGGGACCGGAGTGACTGGCATTCACGGCAACGGCGGCAACGGCGGCGCGGGCTATGACGCCTCCGCTGACCCGAACGCCGTTCCGGGTGCCGACGGCGGGGCCGGCGGTGCCGGCGGCCACGGTGGTCTGATCGGCAATGGCGGCAACGGTGCAGCCGGCGGTAGCGGTGCGCTGGGCGCAGTCGGTACTGACGGCGACGTGCCCGGCGCAGCCGGCGGTGCCGGCGGTGCCGGCGGCCACGGTGGTGCCGGTGGCGCCGGCGGCAACGGCGGTGCGCTTGCTGGTAACGCCGGCGACGGAGGCGACGGCGGCAACGGCGCAACGGGCGGCAGCGGCGGTACCGGTCAGGACGGAGCGACCGGGGTGGCCGGCGTCGACGACGGCGCGGGCGGTAACGCCGGCGATGGCGGCAACGGTGGCGTGGGCGGCAATGGCGGCGTGGGCGGCAATGCCGGCACCGCGGCCAACGGCGACGGTGGCAGCAACGGTGACGGTGGGAACGCCGGTGACGGTGGGAACGCCGGGAACGCCGGCAACGGCGGAACCGGTGCCGCCGGTGACGCCGACAACCCCGACGGCGGTAAGGGCGGCGACGGCGGCAACCGCGGACAGGCCGGCCTGGGCGGCACCGGCGCCGGAGCCGGCGCCGGCGGCAGCGGCGGTACCGCCGGAACTGACGGCGCAGTCGGCGCGGACGCCACCGCAGGAGGCAACGGCGGTAACGGCGGTCGAGGATTCGACGCGACCGCACCGGGAAGCAACGGCGGTAACGGTGGTGGCGGCGGTAACGCCGGGGCCATCGGCATCGGTGGTGACGGCGGCGCCGGCGGTACGGGTGCCAACGGCCTGGCGGGTGTGACCGACGGCAACGGCAACGGCACCCTCGGCGGCGATGGCGGCCAGGGTGGTAACGGTGGCGCCGGTGGCGCAGGGGGCACCACCTCCGGTGACGCCGGAAACGGCGGTGTCGGCGGGGCCGGGGGCGTCGGCGGTATCGGCGGAAGCGGCGCCAACGGCACCGCTGGTATCGACGCCACCCTGCCGGGCGGCAACGGTACGGACGGCGGCGACGCCGGCAACGGCGGTATCGGCGGCACGGGTGGTAGTGGCGGCAACGGCGGTGTCGGCGGCACTGCCACCGACGGCAAGGATGGCAACGCCGGCGACGGCGGAGTCGGTGGTGCGGGCGGAAACGCCGGCAGCGCCGGTAACGGCGGTGCCGGTGGCGCCGGCCTAGGCGGTGGTGCCGGTGCGGCGGCCGGCAACGGTGGCGACGGTGGCGACGGCGGCGTGCGTGGTACGGCCGGGGCCGGCGGCCAGGGCGGAACCAGCGGCGACGGAGCCACCCAGGCGGCCAACGGTTCCTGTCTCTTATACACATCTG
>NZ_JRMM01000271.1:0-1489 GCF_000972905.1 Mycobacterium sp. UM_Kg27 | reverse complement strand
CCACCCCGCGATCGCCGCCACCAGGGCTTTGTCGTCGGCATCGGCCAACGACCCCGGCTCAGGCAGATCCGTATCGAACATACGTTCGATCATACCGGAAGCAGGCGACAAGCGTCGGGTGATGTGTCAGGACATCGGTGACAGTTCTCGCCGCACCGGCCAGGCTCAATACCCCGCAGTCTTGAGGTTGCGGTCCAGGAACTCCAGCTGATCTGCGACCACCCGTTCGAAGGCCTCGCCGACGTAGATGTCGAAGTGGCCCTCGGGGTAGCTCTTGACGCTGCCGCGGCGCGCCTTCGCGGCGTAACGCAGGGTCGGTCCGGGCGGTGCCACCGAGTCGGTATCGCAGATGCAGAACAGGATCGGGCAGCTCACCTTGGCCGTCAGCCGGCCCGGACGGTAGGCGAGGATCTTCATCCCGATCCGCGCGGCGACCTCATTCCGCAGGGTCAGCCCCTTGGGAACCAGCCGCAGATAGCCCAGGTAAGAGTCGGGCGTCGTCATCAGCGCGACCTCGCCGGGGCGACCGGCGGTCGCCACCATCACCGGCGGATTGCCGAACCGGGCTGCGGCCAGATCCCGCAACGCCAGCATGGTGATCCGCGCGATGGTCAACGGCGGAATGGTGCGCGCAGAGGCGATCCCGTCGGTGAACGGACATTGCGCCACCACCGCCGCCACCGGCAGCCGCGCCGCCGTCGCGATCACGTGACCACCGCCGAACGAGGTGCCCCACAGGCCGATCCGGTTGCCGTCGACACCGGGCAGGGTGTGCGCGAAGTCGACCGCGGCGGCCCAGTCAGCCAACTGCATGCCCACATCGAGCAGCTGGCGGGGAGCACCGTCGCTGTCGCCGAAGTTGCGGTAGTCAAACACCAGGCAGGCGTATCCGGCCGCGGCGAACCGCTCGGCGTAGGCGTCGAGTCGCATGCTGCGCACCGCGCCCAGGCCGTGCGCCATCACCAGCAGCGGGGCACCGTCCGGATCTGCTGCGCCGGCCGGGTCGGGGCGGTACAGCCAGGCGCGGATACGGTCCGCGCCGGATCGGAATGAGACGTCTTCGCGGATAGCCATGCCTAAAGGTAGCCCCGGGTGTGGTAGACCGGCTTCGTGACCGGGGCGGTGACTCACAGCCAGTTTCGGAGCCTTTTGCCGAGCCTGACGGAGGTGGTGGGCCCCGGCTATGTCACCGACGATCCCGACGTGCTGGCCGGCCGCAGCGTCGACTACACCGGTCGCTACCGGGGCCGAGCGGGCGCGCTGGTGCGCCCCGGGTCGCCCGAGGAAGTCGCCGCGGTGCTGCGACTCTGCCGCGACGCGGGCGCGAACGTCACCGTCCAGGGCGGGCGCACTTCGCTGGTGGCCGGCACCGTCCCCGAGCACGACGACGTGCTGCTGTCCACCGAGCGGCTGAACACCGTCGGTGAGGTCGACCCGGTTGAGCGCCGGGTGAGTGTGGGTGCGGGTGCCACGCTCGCGGCGGTGCAGC
>NZ_JRMM01000270.1:0-1527 GCF_000972905.1 Mycobacterium sp. UM_Kg27 | reverse complement strand
AGATGTGTATAAGAGACAGCTTCATACCCGTGCGGTGCGGGTTGCGGCTGCTCGGCGGGAGCGAGATAGGGCTGGGCGGGCGGCGCGAGTGCCGGCGACAGCTGCTCGAGGGGCCTGACGGTCAGCAGGTGCGGCGGCAGATACACCTCGGCGGTGATGCCGCGAGATCCCTGCGAGGCCGGGAACAGCCGGACCTCGATATCGTGGCGAGCCGCCAGCCGGGAGATCACGAACAGACCCATGTGGCGGGCGTTCTCCGGGCTGAACTCGCCGCCGGCCGCCAGCCGCATGTTGGCCATCCGCAGGTCGGCGTCGGTCATCCCCAACCCGACGTCGACGACCTCGACCACTACCCCGCCGTCGTTCTCGAGACCAGCGACCACCCGGACCGGCTCGGTCGGCGCCGAATAGCGCAGCGCGTTGTCGATCAGTTCCGCGAGCAGGTGGATGCAGTCCGCGGCGGCAGCGCCGATCACGGTGGTGTCGGGCACCAGCACCGTCTGCACCCGGTCGTAGCCCTCCACCTCCGAGGTGGCCGCGCTGATCAGGGTCGCCAGCGGAACCGGCCGGCCCCGCTCATGCGGCACCCGCGCACCGGCCAGCACCAGCAGGTTCGCGCCGTTGCGCCGCATCCGGGCGGCCAGATGGTCCAGCCGGAACAGGCTTTCGAGTCGGTCCGGGTCGTCCTCATCGCGCTCCAGCCGGTCGATCAGCGCCAACTGCTGATCGACCAGGGACCGGTTGCGCCGCGACATCGTCTCGAACATCTCGTTGACCAGGCGCCGGAGCCGGGCCTCATCACCGGCAAGCAGGAGCGCCTGCGCGTGCAGCTCGTCGACGGCGTGGGCGACCTGCCCCACTTCCTCGGTGGTGTACACCGGCAGCGGGTCGGGGTCGCGATCCGAACCGGGCGCGCCGGCGCGCAACCGGGCGATCTCCTGTTCGAGGTCGACGTGAGCGACCCGCAAGGCGCTGTCGCGCAGGGTCCGCAGTGGGCGCACCAACGAGCGCGCCACCAGCCACACCGCCAGCAGCGTGGTCGCGATCGCGGCCAGCACCAGCACGATGTCGCGCAGGGCGGCGGCCCGCCGGTCCGCGGCCCGGTCTTCCACCGCCGCAGTGACGGCCCCGGTGTTCTCGCTGATGAGGTGGGCGGCGATCTGATCAGTGGTACGGATGGAGTCGCGCAGCACCGGGTTGTTGGGCAGCACCTGCTCGGGGTCGGACATGATCGACATCCGGATCACCAGCTGCTGTTGCAGCGATTTGGCGTCCGGGGAGTCCACCCCGAGTACCTCGGTCATCCCGAACAGCGTCGACGGCTCGGTACCGGCCAAGGTCATCATCGAGGTGCGCAGCTCCGGATCGGGAAGCTCGCCACCCCGATTCACCAGCAGTTCCTGCATCATCATCTGGCCCCGCGCGCCGACGGCACGGCTCAGGCCCTCGGTCTGCGCCCGGATCCGCTCGCTGTCCACCCGCACCGACCCGTTGATCTGTCTCTTATACACATCTGACGCTGCCGAC
>NZ_JRMM01000269.1:0-1529 GCF_000972905.1 Mycobacterium sp. UM_Kg27 | reverse complement strand
GTGGCGCCGGTGGTAACGCCGGTGTCGGTGGCGCCGGTGGCTCTGGTCGCGGTGGCCAGGCCGCTTCCGGGGCCGATGGTGTCGCCGGGCAAGGCGGCAATGGTGGTGCCGGTGGCCGGGGCGCTGACGGTGTCGATGGCACGCAGGCGGCCGCGCCGGGTGGCAACGGCGGCGCTGGGAGCAACGGCGGCAACGGTGGAAACGGCGGCGCGGCCGGTACCGGCGGCCGCAACTCCGATGGCAGTGCCAGCGGGCTCGACGGCATTCAGGGCAACGGCGGTGACGGCGGCGACGGCGGCGATGGCGGCGCGGGCTATCACGGTGTGAGCGGAGTCAACCCCGGCGACAACGGTCAAGAAGGCGGCAGGGGCGGCGCAGCAGGGTCCGGCGGTCATGGGGGGACCGGTGCGGTCGGCGGGGCTGGCGGTAACGGCGGCAACGGTGGTCAGGGCGGCAACGGTGGCGAAGGCCGCGACGGGTACGACGCAGCCGGCGACGGGAACGCCGAGGCGGGTGCTCACGGTGGCAATGCCGGCGACGGCGGGAACGGCGGTGCCGGCGGTCGCGGTGGTACGGGCGGCAACGGTGGAGCTTCCACGGCAGCGGGCGGCGTGGCAGGCGCCAACGGCAACGGCGGCAATGGTGGTCACGGCGGAGCCGCCGGCACGCCCGGCGATGGTGGCGACGGCAAGGCTGGCGACGCCGCTCACCTCGCGGGCGGTAATGGCGGCAACGGTGGCAATGCCGGTGCGGCCGGCACGGGTGGCGAACGTGGCGCGGCCGGGACCGGCGGCAGCGCCGGTCCCGGCAATGCGGGCCAAGAGGGATTGTCCGGCAGCGGTGTCACCGGTGTCGGCGGCAACGGTGGCAACGGCGGCAACGGCTACGACGCCGGCAGTGACGACCAGGCTGTAGCGAGCACCAACGGTGGTAACGGTGGTGCTGGCGGCAATGGCGGCGACCGCGGCAATGGGGGCAACGGTGGCCACGGTGGCGATGGGACCACGGGTGCTCAGGGCGCAGACGCCCAGAATCCAGGGGCGTCAGGAAGCGCCGGCGGCACCGGCGGATCCGGCGGGAAGGGTGGCGCGGGCGGCGCGAGCGGCACCCAAGCCGGTAATGCGGGGTCCGGAGGAAACGGCGGTCACGGAGCTACCGGTGGCGACGGCGGCAAGGGCAATGACGGAGCCACCGGCAGTTTCGCCGACGGCGGGACCGGCAATGGCGGCAACGGCGGCAACGGCGGAGCCGGCGGTCACGGTGGCAACGGGGGCGACGGCGGTGCGGCGGGCGCACTGAACAACGGCAGCGGCAGCGCCGGAACGCAAGGCACGGGCGGCAATGCCGGCAGCGGTGGTAACGGCGCCAACCCCGGAGACGGCGGCAACGGGGCGTCCGGGATCGCCACCCACACCACTGGCGGCAACGGCGGAAACGGCGGCAATGTCGGCCACGGTGGTACCGCAGGTACGGCAGGAGTCGGCTCGAACGGCAGTGGCCAGGCCGGCAACACCGGCAGTGCGCCGGTC
>NZ_JRMM01000268.1:0-1630 GCF_000972905.1 Mycobacterium sp. UM_Kg27 | reverse complement strand
TGTGTATAAGAGACAGGGCACCACCATTACCACCCTTGGTGGCAGTGGTGTTGCCGTTGTCGGAGTGAGTACCGGGGGAAGCGTTTCCGCCGTCACCACCCTTGCCGCCGTTACCCTCTGCCGTGCCGCCGGCTCCACCGTTGCCGCCGGCGCCGCCGTTGCCGCCGGTGGTGGCATTACCGGTTTCGTCAGTGGGGGCGCCGTTGCCGCCGAGGCCGCCGTTGCCGCCGGAGCCGTTGGTTCCACCGGTTCCGCCGTCACCGCCGGCGCCGCCGTTCAAGTGGAGCTCGTCGCCAGCCGCGCCGTTGCCTCCGTTGCCGCCCGCCACCTGGTCAGAGCCGTAGACCCCCTGACCGTCGGCACCCGCGGTTCCGGCTTCGCCACCGGTGCCGCCGGTTCCGGCTGCACCGGCAGCGCCGCCCTTACCCACGGAGCCCGCGCTGCCGACGTTGCCGCCCTTACCGCCGGAACCGAAGCCGTACTGGCCCTTGGAATCCCACTCCCCGTCGGCCCCGTTGCCGCCCTTGCCGCCGGCGCCGGCCTGACCACCTTCACCGCCGTCTCCGCCGCTGCCGTTGGTGCCGGACTCGGATCCACCGCCGGCGCCGCCGGCGCCGCCATTGCCACCGTTGTAGCCAACCCCGCCGTTACCGCCGTTGCCGGTGCCGCCATTGGCGAAGGTGCCTCCGATACCCACTACGCCGATGCCGCCATTACCGCCGTCGCCACCATTACCGCCCTGGCCGCCGGCACCGGTGCCGGCGGCTTTGCCACCATTGCCGCCTTGTCCGCCGTTTCCGCCATTGCTCTGGACCGAGCCGTCTCCATCGGCTCCCTTGCCGCCGGTTCCACCGTCGCCACCATTGCCGTTACTGCCGGCGTAGGCGTCGCCGCCGTTGCCGCCCCGGCCGCCGTCGCCGCCGTATGCGCCGTCGCCGCCGTTGCCGCCCTTGCCACCGTTGTGGTTCCCCGCGGTACCAGCTGCGCCGTCACCGCCGTTGCCGCCCTGGCTGGCCTGGGAAGGATCCTTGCTCCCGTCGGCGCCCTTGCCCCCGCTTTCGGCACCGGTACCGCCGGCCGCACCGCCCTCGCCGCCTTTACCGAACCCGGTGCCGTTGGCGCCGGCTTGACCGCCGTTGCCGCCGTTACCGGTACCGCCGTTGGCCCAGGTGCCGTTGGCTCCGTTGCCACCGTCACCACCCGCACCGACCGCGCCACCGGCACCGCCTACGCCGCCGTCGCCGCTCTTACCAGCGACGCTGTCGTCGCCGCCGCCCTTAGCTCCACCTTGGCCACCGGCACCGCCTACGCCGCCGTTGAAGCCGCTGCCGCCTTGCTGGCCGTCCTCGCCGTCCTCGCCCGCATTGGTGGCGTCAGCCCCGTTCGTCCCCTTGATGCCGTCATGCCCCGCACCACCGGCGCCGCCGACACCACCATTTCCACCATTGCCCGCTTCGGTACCGCCGGCACCACCCTTACCGCCGACACCGCCCGTGCCGCCGACGGAATCGACGTCATCTTCGTCATTCGGGTCAGCTCGGTGCGTCCCACTGAGCCCACCGGCACCACCAGTGCCACCCGTGCCACCGTTGCCGATCTTGCCGCCGTCACCACCGGTGCCACCGTTACC
>NZ_JRMM01000267.1:0-1649 GCF_000972905.1 Mycobacterium sp. UM_Kg27 | reverse complement strand
GGGCGGTTTCAAGGGGTCGTCGCAACACTGGTGGTTAATTGGCCAGTAGTAGATCACGCAGACGCTCGGCTGGGGTATCCCAGCCGAGCGTTTTGCGTGGGCGGCCGTTGAGTTCTTGGGCGACGTGTTCGAGGTCTTCGGGTCCGTAGACGCTCAGATCGGTGCCTTTGGGGAAGTACTGTCGCAGCAGTCCGTTGGTGTTCTCGTTGCTGCCACGCTGCCAGGGGCTGGCCGGGTCGCAGAAGTACACGGCCATGTCGGTGGCCATGCTGAACTGCTTGTGCCGCGCCATCTCAGCGCCTTGGTCCCAGGTCAGTGATCCGCGCAGGTGATCGGGTAGGTCCTTAATCGCCGCGATCAGGGCATCGCGCACGGAGTCGGCATCGTGCCCGCCTGGTAGGTGCAGCAGCATCGTGTAGCGGGTCGCTCGCTCGACGAGGGTGCCGATCGCGGTCTGGTTCTTCTCACCGGTGATCAGGTCACCTTCCCAATGCCCGGGCACCGCTCGGTCTTCGACCTCAGCGGGGCGGTCGCTGATCATCACCATCGGGTCGGTGAACCGCTGATACCGCTCACCTTCTTTGCGATGCGGTTTACGTCTCGTTCGTCCAGTCCGAAGTGCATGCTGCACTTCTCGTTTCAAGCCACCTCGCGCCTGGAAGTACAGGGCCTGGTAGATCGTCTCGTGGCTCACCCACATACTCTCGTCGTCGGGATGATCCCGGCGCAGGCGGTGCGAGATCTGCTCCGGTGACAGCTTGCGCGACAAGCCTTCCTCAACCGCCTCCCGCAGGACCGTGTTCACCACCAGTTTGGACGCCTTGGGCCGCGCCCGGGCCGCTGCTGCCACACGGTCGGCCTGATACGGCAGATACCGGCCATCGATACTGTGCCTGCGGACTTCCCGCGAGACGGTGGAGACGTTCTTACCGATCCGATCGGCGATCGTCTGCTGTGACTCCTTCCCGAGGAGTCCGTCGGCGATCGCTACCCGGTCCTCGATCGACAGATACCGGCCATCGATTGCCGGCCGCGCGGTGTCATCGCAGGTCACATGAGTCACGGATTGTTTGTAAACGGTCTGGCGGTTGTAGTCCACGACCCGGCCATCGGGGTAGATCCGCATGTTGTGGGTGTGGCGGATCCCCTGGCGCCAGTCCCGCGCGGTCCGCTGGTTCACACCGACCTCACGAGCTGCCCGCGCGGTTGACCAGCCCGCCGCGATCAGCTCCAGGCAACGGCGTTTGGCCTCGGGCTTGCCCCTCGGCAAGATCTTCTCGCTGGTGACCAGATTCTCGGCGACCAATATTCGGCGCGCCACCGAATGCGACACCCCACATGCTTTCGCCGCCTGGTTGATCGAACCCGTCTCGTCGAATACGGCCACGATGACGTCCCGGTCAGCAACCCCACGCTGATCACCGCACTTGCCAGGACCCCGCGCCTGCCCGGCAGGCCGGCCGATCGACCGCAGAATCGCATAACACCGATCACGGGATAGACCGACTGCGACGGCAGCCTCCTTCACCGCAACCCCGGCATCGACCAACCTTGCTAGCTGGTCACCGAACCGCGCACAGTCCTCCGAAAACGACATGGTCGCCGCAACCTCTCATCGAGAGTGTTGCGACGACCATGTGAACCCGCCC
>NZ_JRMM01000266.1:0-1654 GCF_000972905.1 Mycobacterium sp. UM_Kg27 | reverse complement strand
AGATGTGTATAAGAGACAGCGCAAGTACCGGGTGCCGGTGCTGTCGGTGCACGCACCGTGCCTGTTGATCTCGCAACGGGTGTGGGGCTCCAACCCGATCTCCAAACTGGAGCGCAGCGTCCGGGCCGCGGAGCAGCTCGAGGCCCAGACCGTGGTGGTGCATCCGCCGTTTCGCTGGCAGCGACGCTATGCCGAGGGCTTCAGCGATCAAGTCGCCGAATTGGAATCCGCCAGCGATGTGGCGGTAGCGGTGGAGAACATGTTCCCGTTCCGCGCCGACCGGTTCTTCGGCGCCGATCAGTCCCGCGAGCGGATGCGTCGCCGCGGAGGCGGCCCGGGAGCGGGGATTTCGGCGTTCGCACCGTCCCACGACCCACTCGACGGCAACCACGCGCACTACACGTTGGACCTGTCGCATACCGCGACCGCCGGCGCCGACGGGTTGGAGATGGCCCGCCGGATGGGCTCGGGGCTGACGCACCTGCACCTGTGTGACGGCACCGGGCTGCCGGCCGATGAGCATCTGGTGCCCGGACGCGGTGACCAGCCCACCGCCGAGGTGTGTCAGCTGCTGGCCTCCAGCGACTTCACCGGTCACGTGGTGCTGGAAGTGACCACCTCGCAGGCGCGCTCGCCGCACGAGCGTGAGGCGCTGCTGACCGAATCGCTGCAGTTCGCCCGAACGCATCTGCTGCGCTGATCGCCCGATCGCTGAGTTACAAGGAGCCACGCGTGACTTCATCATCCACGCTGTTCACCGATGCCATGCGCCTGGTGCGCATCGACGGTCATGACCACAGCGATGATGTCGCGTCGTTTACCGGCGAGCTCAACGAGCATTGGACCATCGGCCCGAAGGTGCACGGTGGCGCGATGCTGGCGCTGTGCGCCAATGCCGCCCGCACCGCCCACGGCGGGGCCCTGCAGCCGGTCGCGGTGTCGGCCAGCTATCTGTGGGCACCGGACCCCGGCCCGATGCAGCTGGTGACCACGATCCGCAAGCGTGGACGCCGGGTCAGCCTCGTCGATGTCGAACTCAACCAGGGCGAGCGCACCGCGGTGCGCGCCGCCATCACGCTCAGTGAGCCCGAGCACCAGGCGCCGCCACTGCTGTCGTTCAACCCGGTGGTGCCGTTGATGACGCCGGAACCTCCGCCCGGCTTGGAGCCGATCGGTCCGGGGCACCCGATGGAACACATCGTGCACCTGGCGCACGGCTGCGATATCCGGCCGGCACTGACCACGCTGGGCCCCCGCTCGGACGGCGGGCCGCCGGTGATCGAGATGTGGGTACGGCCCAAGGATGCCGTGCCTGACGTGCTCTTCGCGCTGCTGTGCGGCGATGTGTCGGCTCCGGTGACCTACGCCGTCAACCGCAACGGCTGGGCGCCCACCGTGCAACTCACCGCCTACTTGCGGGCCATCCCGGCCGACGGCTGGCTGCGGGTGATCTGCAGCTGCGTGCAGATCGGCCAGGACTGGTTCGACGAGGACCACACCGTCGTCGACTGCGAGGGCCGCATCGTGGTGCAGACGCGCCAGTTGGCGATGGTGCCGGCCCGGTAGCGGGCGACCCGCCGCGCCCGGCTCCGCCGCGCTTGCGGTCGCCCGGTGTTGATGCGGGCGACCCGCCGCGCCCGGCTCCGCCGCGCTT
>NZ_JRMM01000265.1:0-1695 GCF_000972905.1 Mycobacterium sp. UM_Kg27 | reverse complement strand
GGCGTGTTGTTTGAGAACTCAATAGTGTGTTTGGTGGTTTTTGTTTGTTGTTGTTTTTGCCATGCCTTCGGCGCCCCGTGTTGGGGGTGTGGCGTTTTTTTGATGTCAGTTTTTGACTGATGTTTTGGGATTGTTTCCAAATGGTTTTTGTTTGGAGAGTTTGATCCTGGCTCAGGACGAACGCTGGCGGCGTGCTTAACACATGCAAGTCGAACGGAAAGGCCCTTTCGGGGGTACTCGAGTGGCGAACGGGTGAGTAACACGTGGGTGATCTGCCCTGCACTTTGGGATAAGCCTGGGAAACTGGGTCTAATACCGAATAGGACCACGCGCTTCATGGTGTGTGGTGGAAAGCTTTTGCGGTGTGGGATGGGCCCGCGGCCTATCAGCTTGTTGGTGGGGTAATGGCCTACCAAGGCGACGACGGGTAGCCGGCCTGAGAGGGTGTCCGGCCACACTGGGACTGAGATACGGCCCAGACTCCTACGGGAGGCAGCAGTGGGGAATATTGCACAATGGGCGCAAGCCTGATGCAGCGACGCCGCGTGGGGGATGACGGCCTTCGGGTTGTAAACCTCTTTCAGTATCGGCGAAGCTCCAGGATTCTTCTTGGGGTGACGGTAGGTACAGAAGAAGCACCGGCCAACTACGTGCCAGCAGCCGCGGTAATACGTAGGGTGCGAGCGTTGTCCGGAATTACTGGGCGTAAAGAGCTCGTAGGTGGTTTGTCACGTTGTCCGTGAAAACTCACAGCTTAACTGTGGGCGTGCGGGCGATACGGGCAGACTGGAGTACTGTAGGGGAGACTGGAATTCCTGGTGTAGCGGTGGAATGCGCAGATATCAGGAGGAACACCGGTGGCGAAGGCGGGTCTCTGGGCAGTAACTGACGCTGAGGAGCGAAAGCGTGGGGAGCGAACAGGATTAGATACCCTGGTAGTCCACGCCGTAAACGGTGGGTACTAGGTGTGGGTTTCCTTCCTTTAGGGATCCGTGCCGTAGCTAACGCATTAAGTACCCCGCCTGGGGAGTACGGCCGCAAGGCTAAAACTCAAAGGAATTGACGGGGGCCCGCACAAGCGGCGGAGCATGTGGATTAATTCGATGCAACGCGAAGAACCTTACCTGGGTTTGACATGCACAGGACGCCGGTAGAGATATCGGTTCCCTTGTGGCCTGTGTGCAGGTGGTGCATGGCTGTCGTCAGCTCGTGTCGTGAGATGTTGGGTTAAGTCCCGCAACGAGCGCAACCCTTGTCTCATGTTGCCAGCACGTTATGGTGGGGACTCGTGAGAGACTGCCGGGGTCAACTCGGAGGAAGGTGGGGATGACGTCAAGTCATCATGCCCCTTATGTCCAGGGCTTCACACATGCTACAATGGCCGGTACAAAGGGCTGCGATCCCGTGAGGGTTAGCGAATCCTTTAAAGCCGGTCTCAGTTCGGATTGGGGTCTGCAACTCGACCCCATGAAGTCGGAGTCGCTAGTAATCGCAGATCAGCAACGCTGCGGTGAATACGTTCCCGGGCCTTGTACACACCGCCCGTCACGTCATGAAAGTCGGTAACACCCGAAGCCGGTGGCCTAACCCTTGTGGAGGGAGCCGTCGAAGGTGGGATCGGCGATTGGGACGAAGTCGTAACAAGGTAGCCGTACCGGAAGGTGCGGCTGGATCACCTCCTTTCTAAGGAGCACC
>NZ_JRMM01000264.1:0-1708 GCF_000972905.1 Mycobacterium sp. UM_Kg27 | reverse complement strand
TCAGATGTGTATAAGAGACAGCGCTAGCGCTCCAGCAGAAATTCCAGGTGAAGGCGGTTGAAGGTCTCGGGGTCCTCATACTGTGGCCAGTGGCCGCAGCCGGGCATCAGTTCAAACCGGGCGCCGGGGATCATCGACGCGATCCGCTTGCCCTCCTCTACGTCGGCCGTCGGGTCGTCGCTGGTCCAGACCACCAGGGTGGGCGCAGTGATTCTTCCGTATTCGGCGGGCCCCAATAGATTCCGCGCCCGGATCTGCGGGTCCTGCAACGCCATGATGTCGCGCATTGCGTCGACGAATCCCGGCAACCGGTAGATCCGCTGACGGCTGGCCACGATGTCGTCGTAGTCCTTGGTCTTGTCGGCCATCAACCACTTGATGCGCGCCTGGACCGTTTCCCAGCTGGGATTCTCGACCGCAGCCATCGACAACGTGACGATTCGCTTCATCACCTCGGGATCGGCCTGGGAACCACCCGCGGTGTTGAGCACCAACCGGTGAACCCGGTCCGGGTGGTCGATGGCGGCGCGCGCCGCCACCCAGCCGCCGAGGGATTCGCCGCTGATGCTGGCCGTCTGCGCACCGATCGCGTCCAGCACGTCCACCAGGTGCGCCACGTAGTGGCCAACCTCCAGGGGGTGACCGGGCTTGTCGGTGTAGCCGTGACCGAGCATGTCCACCGACCAGGTCCAGAAATGCTCGGCGTGCGCGGCGAGATTTCGGACGTAGGCCTCGGCGTGCCCCCCGGATCCGTGCAGCAGCACCAGTACCGGCTTGGCCGGGTCGCCGGCCCGCAAGTACCGGGTGCGCACACCGCGCGCATCGAGGTAGCCCTGCTCGAACGCGACGCCCTGGAGATCACTCCAGACGCTCTCGAACTCCGGCACCGGCCACCTCTTCCCTAGCTCGCGGCGGAAATGCGATTCTCGTTTTACGGCATATTGAACGTGCTTTTATCGCACATGTATGTACGTTATATTCAAGAGCATCACTCTCATGCGGGTGGATGTCAAGGAGGCCCTGCCGATGCCCACGCTGATGCCCGACGCTGCCGCCGAGACCGCGCGGGGTTCGCAGACCCTGGCCCGCGGGTTGGCCGCCTTACAGGCGGTTGCCGCCGCGCCGGAGGGGTTGACGGTGCAACAGGTCGCCGACCGCGTCGGCGTGCACCGGACCATCAGTTACCGATTACTGAACACGCTGACCGGCTTCCGGCTGATCGCCAAGGGGGACGACGGCCGGTATCGCCCGGCCGCAGCGTTGGCCGTACTGGGAGCCTCGTTCGACAACAACGTGCGACAGGTGAGCCTGCCGACCCTGCGCGCGCTCGCCGACGAACTCGGGACCACGGTCTCGCTGCTGGTTGCCGAGGGCGATCAGCAGGTGGCCGTCGCGGTCATCGTCCCCACCCAAGTCGGCTACCAACTCGCGTTCCACGAGGGCAGCCGCCATCCGCTCAGCCTGGGCGCCGCCGGGATCGCGCTGCTGGCAGCCATGCCTGCGCGCCCCGGAGAACGCGACATCGTCCCGCAGACTCGGGAGCGCGGCTGGGTGGTCACCCACGGCGAGATCGAGCCCGGAACCTTCGGGTTGGCCGTTCCGGTTCGCCGCCGCCCCCCGGCGCCGCCGACCTGCATCAACCTGATCTCGCACCGCGAGGACGTGGTGCTGCGCGGTCGCGATGCCGTGCCTGTCTCTTATACACATC
>NZ_JRMM01000263.1:0-1726 GCF_000972905.1 Mycobacterium sp. UM_Kg27 | reverse complement strand
GTGCCGCTGCTGGTGTTTACGTCGTTGCCGTTGGCGCCCGCAGGTGCGTTGTCAGTGCCGCCTGCGGTGTTGTTGCCCCCGCCGGTGCCGGTCTTGATGCCGTCTGTGCCGCTGGTGTTTACGTCGTTGCCGTTGGCGCCCGCAGGTGCGTTGTCAGTGCCGCCTGCGGTGTTGTTGCCCCCGCCGGTGCCAGTTTCGTTGCCGCCTGCGCCGCTGTTGGCGCGGCCTTCCGGAAGAAGGAGATCGTCCACGCTCCTGGGAATGGGGCGATTCTCCGCGTCCCCGGCGTCGTACCGCAATGGAAGCTGGTCGGTACCAGCTGCCTTTCTGCTCAGATCTTCAGCGGTGGGTGGCTGGGACGGTGGTGGGCTGAAATTTGCACCGTTATCTTGCAGCCACTTCTGGGCGTCGCCTTCGATGCCCAGATCTTCGAACATTTGTCGGGTTGCCTCAATGATCTGTCGATTAGCATCTGAGCTATATTCGGCTGCCTTTCCGTTGGCTTCGACGATTAGTCCGACGGCTTCGGTCATTGCCTCCGGTGTATTTTTCGCTACCAGGTCGTCGATTTTTGGGTTGTACTGGTTCGCGATGTTGGTTAAGTTCTGACGGAGTTCTTTAACGGCCTTGACGACGCTGTCGCTAGCTGTCTTCTTGCTCCGGCAGTGCTCGGCGGCGTTCGTCAGACGGTTGTAGCCGATACGTAGCCGTATCAGCTCGTCCTCTGTGGTTCGTCCACTGTTCCTTGCGCTTACACCGTTTGTGAAATCCCGGAGTTCGATTGCTTCGCGCTCTTTGGAGTCGGATTGACTAGACCAGTGCTGGATCCCCATCTCGGGCCGTGTCGGGGGGCCGGGCCACCACACACCTACTAAGTAAGGTGACCATTTGCCTGGCGGTAGATCAGTCACTGCACAATTCCTTCAGAACGCGTTGTGCCGTAGTCATCATCTCGATCGAGTCTTGAAACTGCTTGTTATCCGAACCCTTGCTCGCAGCTGCAGTCATGGTTTGGTAAGCCTGCGCCAGATTGAGCGCGGCATCACGGTATTCGTTATCGAGCGCAGGATCGATAGCCGCAG
This sequence comes from Mycobacterium sp. UM_Kg27, assembly GCF_000972905.1. Lineage (NCBI taxonomy): Bacteria > Bacillati > Actinomycetota > Actinomycetes > Mycobacteriales > Mycobacteriaceae > Mycobacterium > Mycobacterium sp. UM_Kg27. The sequence continues at coordinate 644 of NZ_JRMM01000263.1, read as the reverse complement.
CTTCAAGAATAATTGCGCCGTTCGCAGCAGCGATACGTGCGAACGCAGCACCAGTACCATTCGTTTCAATGTTCACGGCATCTGAAGCGAGTGTATACTTGCTGCATAGCTGCGCCTTGGCTACCGCTCTTTGGGTAGCGGCATACGTGGGATTATGCCCCGCCCTAATTAGGGCCAGTATTCCGACTACAAGTGCAGCGGCGGCTAGCAACGCCGTTAGCGCCAAGAGCGTCAGTGGCAATCGACTACGTGGCGGAACTGGAGGCGGTGAGGGCCACGGCGGAGGGTTGATCGTCACACTGCGGATGGTAGACCTCTACGCGATTTCACGTTTACATCCTGACTGGGACCGCGTTCGTTCGGCTTGCTGAGGCCCTGCGCATTGAACGTCGCGTCAGCCGACAACCGCGGTGCCACCGGTCTCAAGTTCCGCCTAGCGTTTCGCAAGAGTGGATCTTGGATCGACCCGCACGTTCGGACGTGTCGGTTCCGGTCCAAAATTGAGCAGGTGATTCCGGTCGAAAAGTGAGCACCCTTCGATTGGAGAGTGATCACTGTGAGCCGTCCCGGTAAGTCCGGGGACTGATTTCCTTGAATCACCCCGCCTTCGGTGGGGTGTGCCTGTGATCGTAGTGAAGCGCTTC
>NZ_JRMM01000262.1:0-1742 GCF_000972905.1 Mycobacterium sp. UM_Kg27 | reverse complement strand
AAGCTGGGACCGCCGGGTTGGTGGGCGGTTCAGCGAGGCTCGACGGAGGAGAGGCGAAGCTGGGACCGCCTCCGGCCGAGTGCAGCGGCCACGGCGACGCGCGGGGCGGGCTCCCGGTTCAACACAGCATGCCGTGATTGAATATTCGCTCAGAACACTCCGCCGAAAACAACCGAACGTTTGCAGCGAGAGAACTTTCCGGAAGGGTCCAGGAATCGATATGGACGGCGCCATGGCGCAGGCGAATCGCTCAGGGGACGATTCGGAACCCACCGACGGTCTGAGCCGTCGCGAACACGACATCCTGTCTTTCGAACGGGATTGGTGGAAGTACGCCGGCGCCAAGGAAGAGGCCATCAAGGAACGCTTTGCGCTGTCGGCGACTCGGTACTACCAGGTCCTCAACGCGCTAGTCGACCGGCCCGAAGCGCTGGCCGCCGACCCGATGCTGGTCAAACGGCTGCGTCGGCTGCGCTCCAGCCGCCAGAAGGCGCGTGCCGCGCGCCGGCTCGGGTTCGACATCACCTGATTGCCTGACACGTTGATCGCCGGGCGTTTATAGGTCATGGCCCGCTCCTCGATACAGTGGGCGCAATGAACGACCACGTTCCTGACTCCTCTCGACTCCCACTCCGGGCAATGGTGATGGTGCTGCTGTTCTTGGGCACCGTCTTCCTGCTGGTCGGGTTTCAAGCCCTCGGCTCCTCGAGCACCGACGACGACGCCGACCGTTCGACGACGGCGCAACCCGTCACCACGTCCTCGGCGCCGGCCAAACCCGAACGCCCCGCGCGTAAGTCCGACGTGCGGGTCTTCAACATCTCCGAACAGGCGGGCCTGGCGGGGAACACCGCCGACCGGCTGCGCGAAGCCGGCTGGAACGTGACCGAGATCGGCAACCTCGAACTGCCCGAGGTCACCCAGACCACCGTCTATTTCAGCGACGCCGAGGGTGAGCAGGACGCGGCCCATTCGATCGCCCAGGTGCTGGGAGCGGTCGTCGAGCCGCGCATCCCCGACGTGGCCGAGCAACCACCGGGCGTCATCGTGGTGGTCGCGGGTTAAGCTCCTCGCATGGTCACAGGTCACCGCAGAGCTCTTGCCGCCGTCGTCTTCGCCACCCCGGCCGTGCTGTTGGCGGCGTGCAGTCCCCCCAACGAGGTGCCCTCAGACGTGCCCGGCACCACGCCGGCCATCTGGACCGGGTCGGCGGCGCCGTCGGCCACGGAGTCCGAGTCGGGTGGTTCGGCCGGCGCGGACAATCTCGTCGCGCATCTGACGACCGCCGATGGCGGCCAGGTCGCCACCGCGACGTTCGAATTCAGCAAGTCCGGCGGTAAGGAGTTCGCCACCGTGACCGTGCGGACCACCAGCAGCGGTGTGCTGTCGCCCGGTTTCCACGGCCTGCACGTCCACGCAGTCGGGAAGTGTGAAGCAGAGTCGGTGGCCCCCACCGGCGGCGCGCCCGGCAGCTTCCTGTCGGCCGGCGGCCACTTCCAGGCGCCCGGCCACAGCGAGCACCCGCAGAGCGGTGACCTGACGTCGCTGCAGGTGCGCTCCGACGGCAGTGGGCTGCTGGTCACCACCACCGACTCGTTCACCAAAGCTGAACTGCTGGCTGGCGAGGGAACCTCGATCATCATCCACGCCGACGATGACAACTTCGCCAACATCCCGGCGGACCGCTACACCCAGGTCAATGGCACGCCCGGCCCGGACCAGACCTGTCTCTTATACACATC
>NZ_JRMM01000261.1:0-1749 GCF_000972905.1 Mycobacterium sp. UM_Kg27 | reverse complement strand
GATGTGTATAAGAGACAGGTCCACAACGTCTTCGGCACCCGCGATGAGGCCATCGCCGCCGCACTCGATCATCTGTCCGCGGCATTCATCGCGACCATGGCCGCCGAGGTCAACGAGCTGGACACCCTGGCCGAGCAGGTTGCGGCCGCGGCGGTGTTGATCTCGGCGCATCGGCGCAGATCGGCGGCCGACCCGCGCACGATCAATCAGAGTGTGCTGGTCCTGCTGCTCGAGCACGGCGGCGACGACCTGGTGCAGCGCTCGGTGGCACTGTGGATGCCACTGGTGCGTGCCGCGCAGCGGCGCGGTGAAGTCGAGGACACTCTCGATGCCGGCCGCGCCGGGGAATGGATCGTGCGGATGCTGTTCAGCTTCGAACTGCTGCCGCCGATGCGGGTGAACCTCGACAACCCCCGCGCCGTGCGCCGCTTCGTCAGCGACCACATCATCGACGGACTGACCGGAGGCCACCGTGACTCACCCTGAACCGTTGCCGCTACACGTCCCCGAAGCCGAACTCGATGATCTGCGCCGCCGGCTCGCCAACACCCGCTGGCCGGCGGAGATCGAGGGCGCCGCATGGGATTACGGCACCGACCAAAGCTTCCTGCGCTCGGTGGTGGAGCACTGGCTGCACGCATACGACTGGCGGCGCGTCGAGTCCGAGGTCAACGCGCTCGGCTCGTTCGTCACCGAGGCCGCCGGGCAGCGCGTGCACTTCCTGCACATCCGGTCATCCGAGCCCGACGCCATCCCCCTGCTGATCACCCACGGCTGGCCCGGCTCGATTGTGGAGTTCCTGGATGCAGTGCCGCTGCTACGGAAGCGATTCCACGTCGTGGTCATCTCGATGCCCGGCTACGGGTTCTCCGGGCCCACCCGTCGGACCGGTGTCGACGTGGCGGCCGTGGCAGCCGCAGCAGACGACGTGATGGGGCAGCTGGGCTATGACCGTTATGTCGCCCAGGGCGGCGACTGGGGCGCGCTGGTCACCCGCCACCTCGGCGAGCACCACGCGGGCCGCGTCGCGGCCATCCACACCAACATGTGCTTCGCCCCGCCCGATCGCGACAACCCCGAACTGGTGGCCGCGGTGACACCGGCGGAGCAGGCGGCGATCATCGACTCGGTGCAGCGCACCGCCGACGGCACCGCCTACCTGAATCTCCAGGCCACCCGCCCCCATTCGCTGGGCTTCGGCCTCGACGACTCCCCGGTGGGCCTGGCCGGCTGGATTCTGGAGAAGTTCCACGCCTGGTGCGACATTCGCGAGGGCATGCCGATCAGCACCGATCGGCTGATCGACAACCTGATGTTCTACTGGCTGACGGTGACCGGGACGTCATCGGCCCGGCTGTACTGCGAGTCCGCCCGCGCCGGCAACGGCGCGCTCAGCTCGTGGCAGGGGCGGGTCAGCGTGCCGACCGGCTACGCGGTTTACCCGTATGAGCTGCTGCAGACACCGCGGGCGTGGGCTGCCAACCGCTACAACCTCGTTCATTACAGCGTCGCGGACCGCGGCGGGCACTTCGCCGCCTTCGAGCAGCCCGCAATCTTCGCCGCCGACCTGGCGGCATTCGCCGACGTCCTGGTGGAGCAGGCGGTGTTCTAGTTCGTCAGCTCAGCGCGGTACCCGGTCCGTCGGCAAGGCCCGGAGATTTGTCGGACCCTGCTGTCATGCTGGGGTCATGTCCTCGATCGCGGCCACGTCCAGTGCCGAATCGCGGCCTGACCGGCGTCTTGAGGTGC
>NZ_JRMM01000260.1:0-1773 GCF_000972905.1 Mycobacterium sp. UM_Kg27 | reverse complement strand
GACGATCGCTGGCTGCGTGGGACCTTCGCTGGTAGTAGTCAAGCGATGGGGTGACGCAGGAAGGTAGCCGTACCAGTCAGTGGTAATACTGGGGCAAGCCCGTAGGACGTCAGATAGGCAAATCCGTCTGACACATAGTCCGAGAGGTGATGCATAGCCGATTGCGGCGAATTCGGTGATCCTATGCTGCCGAGAAAAGCCTCTAGCGAGCTCACACACGGCCCGTACCCCAAACCAACACAGGTGGTCAGGTAGAGAATACCAAGGCGTACGAGTGAACTATGGTTAAGGAACTCGGCAAAATACCCCCGTAACTTCGGGAGAAGGGGGACCCTCATACCGTCATGGCCTTCGCGGCCGGCAGCGGGAGGGGGTCGCAGAAACCAGTGAGAAGCGACTGTTTACTAAAAACACAGGTCCGTGCGAAGTCGCAAGACGATGTATACGGACTGACGCCTGCCCGGTGCTGGAAGGTTAAGAGGACCGGTTAACCCTTCGGGGTGAAGCTGAGAATTTAAGCCCCAGTAAACGGCGGTGGTAACTATAACCATCCTAAGGTAGCGAAATTCCTTGTCGGGTAAGTTCCGACCTGCACGAATGGCGTAACGACTTCTCAACTGTCTCAACCATAGACTCGGCGAAATTGCATTACGAGTAAAGATGCTCGTTACGCGCGGCAGGACGAAAAGACCCCGGGACCTTCACTATAGCTTGGTATTGATGTTCGATGCGGTTTGTGTAGGATAGGTGGGAGACTGTGAAACCCGCACGCCAGTGTGGGTGGAGTCGTTGTTGAAATACCACTCTGATCGTATTGGACCTCTAACTTCGAACCATGAAGCTGGTTCAGGGACAGTGCCTGGTGGGTAGTTTAACTGGGGCGGTTGCCTCCTAAAATGTAACGGAGGCGCCCAAAGGTTCCCTCAACCTGGACGGCAATCAGGTGTTGAGTGTAAGTGCACAAGGGAGCTTGACTGTAAGACTGACACGTCAAACAGGGACGAAAGTCGGGACTAGTGATCCGGCACCCCCGAGTGGAAGGGGTGTCGCTCAACGGATAAAAGGTACCCCGGGGATAACAGGCTGATCTTCCCCAAGAGTCCATATCGACGGGATGGTTTGGCACCTCGATGTCGGCTCGTCGCATCCTGGGGCTGGAGCAGGTCCCAAGGGTTGGGCTGTTCGCCCATTAAAGCGGCACGCGAGCTGGGTTTAGAACGTCGTGAGACAGTTCGGTCTCTATCCGCCGCGCGCGTCAGAATCTTGAGGAAACCTGTCCCTAGTACGAGAGGACCGGGACGGACGAACCTCTGGTATACCAGTTGTTCCACCAGGAGCACGGCTGGATGGCTACGTTCGGACAGGATAACCGCTGAAAGCATCTAAGCGGGAAACCCACTCCAAGACCAGGATTCTCACCCTTTTAGAGGGATAAGGCCCCCCGCAGACTACGGGATCGATAGACCAGACCTGGAAGCACCGCAAGGTGTGTTAGGGAACTGGCACTAACCGGCCGAAAACTTACAACACAAAGAAACAATTCACGTGTTGCCCGCAACCACACCACAAACACTCAAACCCACACCCCACCACCAAACACACACGTGGTGACACCGGTGCCGGCCCACCAGCCGCACCCACACAAAAAAATAGAGTTACGGCGGAAATAGCGACAGGGAAACGCCCGGTCCCATCCCGAACCCGGAAGCTAAGCCTGTCAGCGCCGATGATACTGCCCACACGGGTGGAAAAGTAGGACACCGCCGAACACAA
>NZ_JRMM01000259.1:0-1813 GCF_000972905.1 Mycobacterium sp. UM_Kg27 | reverse complement strand
TGTATAAGAGACAGGGCCAGGGCTGCGGCGTCGGCCGAGGCCTCCAGGTCGACCAGGGTGGCGCCCAGGTCCGGTTCATCGGCCAGCACCCGGGCGAGTTCGCCGGGGAACCGCCAGGTGCGGACCACGCCCTTGAACGCACCGACAGCCGGGTCGCCGGGCTCATCGCTGCCGAACGCCAGACCGCCCCGGCTGACCAGCCAAAGTCGCGGTTTGGTTGCCCCAGATACGCCGGACCAACCGTCGACCGCGGCGCGGGCCGTCGACGACGCTGTCCAGACGAGTTCGCGGGCGCGGGCCAATGCGGCGTCGGGGTCGGAGCTGTCGAACCCGACCCGGTCCAGGAAGACGACGATGCCGGCCGGCGGATGCGCCGGGTCGGCGCCGGCCTGCCGCACCGTGTCGATCAGGGCAGGGCCATCGGCGAACGGGCCGGTGAGCACCATGCGGTTCTGCGCGGACAGCCGTGCGGCGAACTGCGCGGCCACACCCTCGGGGTCGGTTTCGGTGAGCAGCAGCCAGCTGCCGGCGGCCGCACCGGTGCCCTCGGACGTCGGGGCGAGTTCCGTGGGCGTCCACTCGGTGACGAACAGCTTCTGGTCCAGCGGCACCCGCAGCGCGCGGGGATCCAGCGGCCGCAGCTCGACACCGGTGAGTTCAGCGATGGCGGTGCCGGTGTCATCGCTCAGAACGACCCGGCCGAGGGCCATCTTGTCTTCGGGACGGCTCACCTCGGTGTGGCAGCGCACCTGACGTCCGGCCGGTGCGAACACCCGCACCCCGGCCACCGCCACCGGCACGTAACCGCTGTGCTCCGCGTCATCGGCACCGATGCCCGCCGCCAGCTGCCGCAGCCCGGCATCGAGCAATGCCGGGTGCAGGCGGTAGGCGGGGTGAGTGGCCACGGTGTCGGGCAGGGTGAGCACACCGTGCTCGGTCCCCTCGTCAGGCTCCGAGGCCGCCTGATCCGCCGGCGCCGCTGCGATGTCTGCGACCGCATACCGGGTCCAGGCCCCGCCGGCCGTGCGGGCGTGGATCTCAACTCTGCTCTGGCCATCCGCCCCGCTGAACTGGGTGGTGACCTGCATTCCGCTGTGGAGTACCAGCGGCTGTTCGCTCTGCAGGCCGGTCACCGCGATCGACTCGGCGGGCTTGCCGAGGGCCTGGCTGCCTGCCGCCACCGCCATCTCGATCAGTGCCGCCACCGACCCAATGGCCTGACCGTGCGCCGGCTGCTCGGCCAGCCACGGCATGGCCTCGGCAAGAAGGCCGTTCTGCCAGAGGTGGTCGCCGGTGAGCTGCTCGACGTGTACGCCGAGCAGCGGGTGCACGTCCGGTGCCTGGCCGGCCCGTCCGGGCCCGGAGAGCCAATGCCGGCTGTGCTGCCAGGGGGTGGTGGGCAGTTCGGCGAATCCGCCGGCCCTGGCGCCCCCGGTGCCGCTGTGCTGCCCACCGAGTTCGGTGAGCGAAACGTGGAAGCTCAGCGTTTCGTCATCGCCCCGACGCAGGGTTGAGGCCACTGTCACTGGCGTGTCGGCGGCCTCGGCCGTCTCGATGATGGAGTGCGTCAACAGCGGGTGGGGGCTGATCTCGATGAATGTGTCGTGGTCCGCCGTTGCCACCGTCACGGCCTGGCTGACCAGCGCGGGCTTGCGCACATTGGCCACCCAGTAGTCGGCGTCCAGTCGCGGTGTGGGCCCCGCGGGATCCACCGCAGTCGAAATGAACGGGATCTGTGGTGTTTGGGGGGTGATGTCGGCCAGTTCGGCGCGCAGTTCATCAAGGATCGGATCCATGAACGCGGTATGCGAGG
>NZ_JRMM01000258.1:0-1818 GCF_000972905.1 Mycobacterium sp. UM_Kg27 | reverse complement strand
GTCGGCGTAACGCTCCGCCGGTTCGCGGGCGGTGGCCCGGGCCACCAGGTCGTCGAATTCGCCGGGGACTCCGTCGATAGCCGAACTCGGCGCGGGTACATCGTGGTCCAGACGTTGGTAGGCCACCGTCAACGACGAATCACCGGAGAACGGCGTGTGGCCGGTCAACAGCTCGTAGGTGAGCACGCCGGCCCCGTACACGTCGCTGGCGGGGCCGGCATTACCGTCCCGGACCTGTTCGGGGGACAGGTAGGCCGCGGTGCCCAAAATCACGTTGGTGGAAGTGATTCCGGCCGCGGCGATAGCGCGCACCAACCCGAAGTCGACCACTTTCACGTCGCCGTCATCGGAGATCAGGATGTTCTCCGGTTTGATGTCGCGGTGCACCAGCCCGGCCTGATGCGCGATCCCCAGGGCTCCCAGCACCGGCCGCAACACCGCGGCGACCGCGTGCGGCGGCATCGGGCCACGTTCGTTGAGCAACTCCCGCAGGGTTCCGCCCTCGACGAGTTCCATGACTAGAAACGGCTGCCCGGGATCGTGCGGGGTGCCGAAGCCCTGGTCGTACACCGCCACCAAACCCGGGTCCTTGAGCCGGGCGACCGCGCGGGCCTCGAGCTGGAAGCGGGTCAGGAACTGCTGGTCGCCGGCGTAGCGCAGATCCATCACCTTGACCGCGACCGGGCGGTCCAGGCGCTCGTCCAGACCGCGGTACACCGTGGAGGTACCGCCGGTGGCGATCCGGGCGCCCACCCGGTACCGGCCGTCGAGCAGCGCGCCCTCCAGCGGGTCGCCGCCCCACGCTCCAGTCACCTGGTCATGGTATGTGTGCGGGTGGCCGGTCCGGCGGCTTTAAACTTGTGTCGTGAGCAGCATTCCGGCCTCCGAAGACGTACTTGAGCCCGACGAACCGACCTTTGACCTGCCGACAGTCGCCGAAATGCTCGGGGTACCGGTCACCAAAGTGCACCAGTTCCTGCGTGATAACCACCTGGTCGCGGTGCGGCGGTCCGGCGTGCTGGTGGTCCCGCAGGTGTTTTTCACCGCCGAGGGGGACGTCGTCAAGAGTCTGCCCGGGCTACTGGCCGTGCTGCACGACGGTGGCTATCAGCAGACCGACATCGTGCGGTGGCTGTTCACCCCGGATTCGTCGCTGTCGTTGACCCGCGACGGGGCGCGGGAGTCGGTAAACAACGCTCGCCCGATCGATGCGCTGCACGCCCACGAGGCTCGTGAGGTGATGCGCCGGGCGCAGGCCATGGCGTACTGAGATTTCAGGCAGCGTCGAGGGCGGGCGCCTGTTCGGCCCGCGACAGCCGGTACCAGGCATACACGGCGCATCCGGTCGCGCCGATCACCTGCAGCCAGGTGTACATACCGTGCGAGCCGTCGGGTTTGAAGATCACCATGATCCAGGTCGACGCCGCGGCGATCGCGGCGATCGCGGTCGGTGAGCGGACCACGGTGGCCGCCACCGCCAGTGGCCAGGTGTAGTACCAGGGCAAGGCGGCGGGCACGAACAGCACCACCACCAGCATGGCCCAGGCGATCCCGGCCACCGCAGCGCGATCGTCGCGCCGCGCCCGCCACCACAGCACCGGCAGCACTAGCCCGATCACCACGACCCCGCTGATCCGGGTGACGTGCAGGACGGCATAGAAGTTGACCGGGGCGAACAATCCGCCGACGGCGTGGATCAGATTGGCGGCCGCGGTCGGCACGGTGAGCCAGTTGATGATCTTGACGTTGCCGGCCAGCAGCGCGGTCAACCAGCCCATGCCCACTCCGGCCAGGGCGGACACTGTCTCTTATACACAT
>NZ_JRMM01000257.1:0-1846 GCF_000972905.1 Mycobacterium sp. UM_Kg27 | reverse complement strand
GCAGCGTCAGATGTGTATAAGAGACAGGGCCTGAACGGAGTCGGCGGCGACGGCGGCACCGGAGGTGCCGGTGGACTATCCGGTGTGTTCCTCGGAAAACTAGGTGCCTCGGGTGGGGTGCACAACGGAGCGGCGGGCGGATCGGGTGGCGCCGGAGGTGCCGGTGCCACCCCGAACGGCACACCTAATGGTGGGGGCGACAATCCTGGCGGCGGCGATAATCCTGGTGACGACGGACAGAACCCGGGAGATGGCGACCCTGGCGGTGAGACGCCCGGCGGTGACGGCGGCGCGGGCGCGTTCAGCGCCGTACGCATTGCGGAATTCAACCAGCAGATACAGACACTCGGTGGTAACGATCTAACGGCCGCACAAATCGAAGCCCTCAATGGTCGCGTGCAGGCCCTCGGTTGGACTGAGGCCAATCCAGACAGCTTCGATACGTTCATCGACAACTATGTGGCCGGCCTTGTCGCCGGCGGTGAGGTCTGCGGTTACATCTGCGTTGGCGCCACCGGAACCGACTTGCACCCCGATGGCGGTGCGGGCGGGTTCATCTATGGCAACGGCGGTGCGGGCTGGGACAGCACCGAAGAGGGTGTAGCCGGTGGCGCTGGCGGCAATTCCTACTTCATCGGCGACGGCGGCCAAGGGGGCCACGGTGGTGCCGGGGCTGACGGCGGTGCCGGAGGTCTGGGCGGGTTGCACCAGGGCGACGGTGGGCGCGGTGGTGACGGGGGCGCCGGATACGCAGGCCACCTGGCCGGAGGTGCCGGTGGACGTGGCGGCGATGCCGTCAACGTGGGCAGCGGCGGGGTCGGCGGTACTGGCGGCAACGGTGGTCGGGGTTTCGACGGTGTTGGTGGCGCCGGTGGTGTTGGTGGTAATGGCGGTCAGGGTGGCGCCATCTCCGGTAACGGTGGTAACGGTGGAACGGGCGGGGTCGGCGGTACCGGTGGGACCGGTATTTCCGGCACGACCGGCGCTCAAGGCATCAGCGGTGTCAACAATGGCCGCGGTGGTGACGGTGGCGGTGATGCCACTGACGGTTTCAATGGTGGGGCTGGTGGTGCGGGTGGCAATGCCGGTACTGCCGCTCACGGCAACGCTGGTCGCAATGGTGATGGTGGTGCGGGTGGCCGCGGTGGTGCTGGTGGCACCCCCGGTGCTGGTGGTAATGGCGCCGCCGGGGTGTGGGGTGTAGCCGGCTCCGGTGGCGGTGATGGCGCCGGTGGTGATGGCGGCAACGCCGGTTCCGGTTCCGGCTCCGGCGGCAACGGTGGCGTCGGTGGTGCGGCAGGCACCGGCGGCTCCGGCGGCAGCGCCGGTGCGCACGGTGTCAACGGCGCCGATGGGGCGGACCTGTCGTACGGCGGGAATGGTGGGCACGGCGCCGACGGTGATGACACCCATACCACCGGCGGCAGCGGCGGCCACGGCGGCAATGGTGGAACCGGACGTGGCGGTAATGGCGGCCAGGGCGGCGACGTGATCATCAGGAATTCGGCGTCGGCGGCGGATGCGGTCGCCGGTAAAGGTGGCAATGGTGGCACCGGTGCCACCGATGGCGGTAACGGCGGCAACGGCGGTTACGCCAGTACCGCCGGGACGGGTAAGGCCACCGGTGGTGATGGGGCGGCCGGCGGCGATGGTGGAACCGGACGTGGCGGTAACGGCGGCAACGGCGGCGACGTGATCATCAGGAATTCGGCGTCGGCGGCGGATGCGGTCGCCGGTAAAGGTGGCAATGGTGGCGCTGGTGCCACCGACGGCGGCAATGGCGGAAACGGCGGTAACGCCACAACCTCCGGGACTGGTAAGGCGATCGCGGCTGATGGGGCGGCCG
>NZ_JRMM01000256.1:0-1881 GCF_000972905.1 Mycobacterium sp. UM_Kg27 | reverse complement strand
GTGGCGCCGGCGGCGCCGGCGGCAACGGCGGCGCGGGCGGCCTGAACGTTGACGGTTCGCAGGCCACCACCGGCAACGGTGGAGCTGGTGGTGCGGGCGGCCGCGGCGGGAACGGTTTTAACGGCGCCAACGGTGACGAGCCCGGTGCCGATGGCACTCATGGTGGCAACGGTGGAGCCGGTGGCGCGGGTGGTGTCGGCGGTAGTGGCACCGTTGAGGGTGCTCACGGTGTTGGTGGTGTCGGTGGTAACGCCGGCAACGGCGGCAACGGAGCCGACGGCGCTGTCGGCGCCAACGGAGATGCCCAGAACATTGCCGGTCAGGCCGGCCAAGACGGTGGCGCGGGTGGCAACGCCGGTAAGGGCGGCGCCGGTGGCGACAACGGTGATGGCACTGCCGCTGCAGCGGGAAGCAACGGCCAAGCCGGCTTCGGCGGTAATGGCGGGGCGGGTGGTGCTGGCCTAGCTGGAGGCAACGGCACCGAGCAGAACCCTGACGGCACGGCCGGTGGCGCGGGCGGCGCCGGCGGTAACGGTGGTTTGGGTGGTTTCTACGTAGACGGTTCGCAGGCCGCGACGGGCAACGGTGGTGCCGGTGGTGTCGGTGGCGCCGGTGGAAACGGCCTCAACGGTGTCAACGGTGCTACTGCGGGTGCTGCTGGTACGAACGCTGGCAATGGCGGTGCCGGCGGCGCTGGTGGTGTCGGTGGCACCGGCAGCCTGGTCGGTGCGCACGGCGTCGGCGGTGTCGGCGGTAACGGCGGTAACGGTGGCCATGGCGCTGACGGTGGCAACGGCGCTGCGGGTGTTGTCGGCAACCCCGACGGTGCGGCCGGGCAGAACGGTGGCGCCGGTGGTAACGCCGGTAAGGGCGGCGCCGGTGGTGACAGCGGCAACGGCACCTTCGCTAGTTCGGGCACCGGTGGTGTCGGCGGCCTCGGCGGCGACGGTGGTGTCGGTGGTGCCGGCCTGGCCGGGGTGAACGGAGTCGCGGGTTCGGTCGATGGCACCGCGGGTGGCAACGGCGGCGCCGGCGGCAATGGCGGCCTGGGCGGTCAGAACGCCGACGGTTCACAGGCCGCCACCGGTGTCGGCGGCGCGGGCGGCGCGGGCGGGGCGGGCGGTAACGGATTCAACGGTACGAACGGTTCTGCTCCCGGCGCCGACGGCGCCGACGCCGGCGATGGTGGCGGCGGCGGTAACGGTGGTGCCGGTGGTACGGGCTCCATCAGCGGTGCTCATGGCTCTGGCGGCGCCGGCGGCAACGGCGGTAACGGCGGTCACGGTGCTAACGGCGCCAACGGTGAAAACGGCGATGCCGAGCACATGGATGGCTACGCCGGTCAGCAGGGCGGCTCCGGTGGCGCCGGTGGCGCGGGTGGCGCTGGTGGTTCCAGCGGCGGCGGCAAGTACGCCTCGGACGGTGGCGATGGCGCCGGAGGCTACGGCGGCAAGGGCGGCGTGGGCGGTAACGCCTTCCACGGCGCTGACGGCAGCGAAAGTGACCCTGACGGTGCTGCCGGTGGTAACGGTGGCGTCGGCGGCGCGGGCGGCAACGGTGGCACCGGCGGCGGTACGACCGGCATCGGTGGAAATGCCGGCGACGGTGGCGGCGGCGGCAAGGCCGGTAACGGCGGCGCCGGAGCGAACGGAACTGCAGACAACCCCGACGGCGGCAAGGGCGGACAGGGCGGCAACGTCGGTGTCGGCGGTGCGGGCGGTACCGGAGGCGCGGGTGGCACCACCGGCGCCAACGGCGCGGCGGGCACTTCGCCCACCAGTGGCGGCAACGGCGGTAAGGGCGGTGCCGGTTACGACGCTGCGAGTGATCCGGGCGCTGCGCCGGGTACGGCCGGTGGCAATGGTGGTGCCCTGTCTCTTA
>NZ_JRMM01000255.1:0-1886 GCF_000972905.1 Mycobacterium sp. UM_Kg27 | reverse complement strand
ATGTGTATAAGAGACAGAGGCGGCGGCGAAGCGCCCGGGTCGGGGCAAGTTCGGTGTGCGGCTTGCGGTTGCGCTCTCGGCCGCGGCATTCGTGGGCGCCGCCGCGTTTGCGGGCGCCGCGGCCCAGCCGTATCTCCTGGATCGCGCGGAGGTGGCCATCAAGCTCGACATCGCCAGGACTGCGGCCCGGGCGATCCACACGCTGTGGAACTACACCCCGGAAAACATGGATTCCCTTCCGGATCGGGCCTCGGTCTATCTCAGTGGCGACCTGGAAGCCCAGTACCGCAAGTTCATTGACGCCATCGCGGACAGCAACAAGCAGGCCAGGGTCACCGACACCACCGAGATCGTCGGTGCGGCCGTCGAGACCCTGAATGGTCCCGAGGCCACGGTGATCGTCTACACCAACACCACGGCAACCAGCGAACTGAGCAAATCGATCCCCCAGATCAAGTACCTGACCTACCGGCTCTTCATGAAGCGCGACCAGAACCGGTGGGTGGTCACCAGGATGCCCACCATCACCTCGCTGGACCTGACTCCACGTCTCCAGGGCTAGCCCAGGACCGGACGAGGGTTAGCGGATAGCATGCCGATCGCGTCGCCGTTGTCGCAGCGGCGCACGGTGATCGCGCTAATGCTGCTGACCTTCGCCACGGGTCTGGTCGACGCGGTCAGTGTCTTGGTGCTCGGCCGGGTATTCGTGGCGAATATGACTGGCAATGCGATCTTCCTGGGGTTCCTGTTCGTCCCCAGCACCGGATTCGATCTGACCGCTGCGATCGTCGCGGTGGCGGGATTCCTGCTGGGCGCGGTCATCGGCGGGCGGTTGTTCCGAAGCTTCGGCCAGCGGCCCCGCTACTGGCTCACGATCGCACTGGGACTGGAGGCAGTGATGCTTCTGGTGCTGGCCGCACTGGCGGGCATGGGTGTGCTGGACTACTACGGCACCAGCAAGCTGCTCTTGATCGCCGGCCTGGCGATCGCGTTCGGTGTGCAGAACTCGAGCGCCCGCCAGTTCGGCATTCAGGAGCTTTACACCACGGTGCTCACCTCGACGATCGTCGGTATCGGGGTGGACAGCCGGTTGGCCGGTGGGACCGGCGAACGCGGAAAGCTGCGCTACGGCGTCGTTTTCGTGATGATCCTGGGCGCCGTCGTCGGGGCCACGTTGACGCCCATCATGGTGGCGCCGGTCATCGCGATCGCTGGGATCGTGGTGCTGGCGAGCCTGGCGTTGTTTCGGTACGGCTAGCCGGGCTCCGTTAGGACCCGCCGTACTCCGGTCGCAGGATCGAGCTCAGTGCGGACAGCGGGATGTGCGCCTGTACGTTGCCGCCGTCCATGTACCACTGCATCTGGTTGTACTGGATCGGACTGTCGTGGCTGACCGGGTAGTCGGGCATGTAGAGAATCAGCTCATCGGGGGTCAGCGCCCACGACCGGTAGCCGCCGGAGAACACCTTGTCGGGCGTGAAGCGCTCCGGGACAAAGGGATAGTCTCCGGGGCGGTGCTCCCAGAACGCCCGGTCCAGTGCCTCCTTGATGTAAGGCTCGCCCAGTTGCGGGATCGTCGCCAGTGGGTCGATCCCAGGCTTGGTGATGTCGGCCAATTGCAACTGCCGCCCGCCGGCGCCCATGTCGAACGTGAAAGTGCGGTAGGCGTTGTTGATGTAGGGACCGTCGGAGTGGTAGTCCTCGTGGAAGACCGCGGTCAATGCGTTTCCGTGCTGGAAGATCTCGTAGTTCTCATTTCCCCAGCTGTCGGCCACCATCGAGGCACCTTTACTGCGCCAGTTGTTGAACAACTTCGACAGGTAGTCACGGATCGGGGGACCGGCGACCGGGTGGTCGACCAGGTCTCCGGCTGTCTCTTATACACA
>NZ_JRMM01000254.1:0-1974 GCF_000972905.1 Mycobacterium sp. UM_Kg27 | reverse complement strand
CAACGGCGGCAACGGCGGTGCCGGTGGTGCTGGTGGCCTGGCCGGTGCTGGTGGTTCCGGTGGTCTGATCGGTTCGTCGGGTGCCGCCGGTGTCGGCGGCAACGGTGGCAATGGTGGTGCCGCCGGTATCGGTGGTAACGGTGGCGCCGGTGCTGATGGCGACGCCGCGAACATTGATGGCGGCGCCGGTGGTCGTGGTGGCGACGCCGGTGTGGCCGGTGCTGGTGGCGCGGGTGTGATCGCGGGTGCCTCCGGTGCCGCGGCGACCAATGGCGGCAACGGTGGTGCCGGTGGTGACGGGTTCGATGCCCTCATTGCCGGGGCGGCTGGTGGCGCTGGTGGTGCCGGTGGTGACGGCGGAAACCTGGGCAATGGTGGCGCGGGCGGTAACGGCGGCGCCGGCGCGGCGGGCATCGCCGGTGAGACCGACATCAACGGTGATGGCACGGCCGGCCTGACTGGTGGCGCCGGTGGTGTCGGTGGCGCTGGTGGCGCTGGCGGTTCGGCGGCCGGTAACGGTGGTGCCGGCGGCGCCGGTGGCGCGGGCGGTACCGGTGGCGTCGGCGGCGGCGCGGCCAATGGTGCCGATGGCGCTGACGCTGCTGCGGGCAGCGGTGACAACGGTGGTGACGGTGGCGACGCGACCGGCACGGCCGGTAACGGTGGCGACGGTGGCGCCGGTGGTGCCGGTGGTGCCGGTGGTACCTCGGCGAAGGGCCTGGCCGGTGTCCACGGTGTCGGCGGTATCGGTGGCGACGGCGGCGTTGGTGGCGCGGCGGGTGTGGGTGGCACCGGTGGTGCCGGCGCCGGCGGCGGCCTGGGCGCAGCAGCCGGTAACGGCGGCAATGGCGGTAACTCCAGCTCGGTTGCCGGGCAGGGCGGTAACGGCGGTGCCGGTGGCTCCAGCGGTGGCGCAACCTACGCGGCCGACGGTGCCGCGGGTGCTGTCGGCAGCACCGGCAACGGTGGTGTCGGTGGTGTCGGTGGCAACGGCGAGGTCCTCGGCGACGGCACGGTGCAGGCCGGCGGTGTCGGCGGTAACGGCGGCAACGCCGACGTGGACGGCGACGGTGGCGCCGGTGGCGCCGGTGGCCAGGGCGCGACCGGTGTCAACGGTGAGACCGACCTCAGCGGTGACGGCACGGCGGGTGGCACCGGTGGTACCGGTGGCGCCGGTGGCGTCGGTGGTACCAGCGGCTCGAACTCGGGTACCGGTGGCGTCGGTGGCGTCGGTGGTACCGGTGGCACCGGTGGTAACGGTGGCGCGGCAGCCGACGCGACCGTGGCCGGTGCTGCCGGACACACCGGTGGTGACGCGGGTGCGGGTGGTATCGGTGGCGACGGTGGCGCCGGCGGTGCCAGTGGCCACGGCGGGCTCGGCGGTGCCGGCGGCGCCGCGGGCAACGGTGGCGCCGCGGGTCAGGCCGCGGCCGGTGGCAAGGGCCTCGGCGGCGGCGGCGCCGACGAAGCCGGTGCTGGTGGCCAGGGTGGTGCAGGTGGACTCGGTGGTGTAGCCGGCTCGGCAGGCGCGGGAACCGACGGCGGTGCGACGGGCGCTGGTGGCTATGACGGTGCCGGTAGCAACGGTGGCGCCGGTGGCGCCGGTGGCGACGGTGTCGGTCTGGCCAGTGATGGCGTGACCGGTCAGGCCGGCGGCGCGGGCGGTCAGGGTGGCGACGCGGCCGTCGACGGTAACGGCGGCGCGGGCGGCGCCGGTGGCCGTGGCGCGGATGGAACCGACGGAACGACTGACGGCAGCGGCAACGGGACCGCTGGCGGTAACGCCGGTGCCGGCGGTAAGGGCGGCACCGGTGGGGCCGGCGGATCGGGCGCCGGTGACGGTGGTCTGGGTGGCGCCGGTGGCGAGGGCGGTATCGGTGGCAACGGTGGCGCGGCCGACGACGCCACGGTGGCCGGTGCCAACGGCGGTAACGGTGGCGATGCGGGCGCCGGTGGTGCCGGTGGTGCCGGTGG
>NZ_JRMM01000253.1:0-1984 GCF_000972905.1 Mycobacterium sp. UM_Kg27 | reverse complement strand
GGTGCGGCAATGGTCAGCAGTAGGGACGCGGTGATCAGGGCAGCGCCCAGGGTGAGAGGCGGCAACTCCCAGAAGGACTTGACGGCAGCCGCCGCCAGCACTCCGACACCCACGACCACCGCGGCGGTGAAGAACGCGATCCCGCGCTCGCCACGACCACCCGGCGGCAGGATCAGGCAGATCAGCGACCATGCGCTGACCGCGGCGGCGCCCAGCACCACATGCGCCGGACCGAATACTCCAGGCACCGCCAGGGTGCCCACCGCGGCGAGCGGCACCAGTGCCGCAATCGACAGGGTCAGTGCGGCTTCGGCCGAACGCGTGCGGCACAGCAGCGCAGCGAGCACCGTGAGCAGGGCAATGGCCCCAGCCGCGAACAGACCGGTGGGTTCGCCGGTCAGGGCGCGGTGCGCCGCCGCGAGCCCGGTGGCGGCGACGATCAGCCCCGTCCCGGCAGCCAACGACGCACGTTGAATGTGCTTGACCCCCCAGGGCTTACGCCGAGATGCCGAGAAGATGACGGCTGCGTCGGCGATGTCCTCGATGATGCCCGGGGCGGCCGGACCGACCGGCACCGGGCGTAGGGCCAGCAGGTCGCCGTCCACGACCCCGACGGTGTCCAGGCTGGCGTCCAGGCTGAACGGTGCACCGCCGACCGGCGCCAGGCTCAGCCGCGTCGCACCGGCAGGCTCGGCCGAATCCACGGAGTCGCCGGCGTCCGGGGCTACCAGGCGTTGCACCGCCGGCAGGATTTCGCGCAGCGGCAACTCCGCGGGCACGGCAATCTCGGTCAGCCTACTGTCGGACAGGACCGCGATGCGGACAATCGGCATGACGGCGCTGGTCAGCGCCGGGGCTTCGGTCATTGGTGTTTCCTACTCTTTTCTGCGAGGACGATCTTCTCGCTGTCTTAGGACAGCTGGTTGGTGAAATCTCTGGACAGGCGCTGACCGGGGAACCACGTGCCCTCGGGCAGGGTGGCGGTCAACTGTTCAATCGCGACGGCAGTCGCAAAGTCGGTTCCAGGCCGGAAGGTCGAGACCCATTCGCCGTCGAAGGCCCGCGAGGGGGTGACCAGGATGCGGCCCGCCTCGGCGTCAACCAGGCTCATCCCCACTTCGGTGGTGGTGTGCCGACCGTCTCGGGCGCATCCCGCGACGACCTCGACGTAGTGCCGCGGGCCGGTGAACACCGACTCGACGATCGGCCGCGCTGAGGCGGGAATGCCCAGGTAGTCAAGCACTTCGGTGAGCGGGGCACCGGCCCGCAGTCGTTCGTCGGCGCGCGCACCGACCCGGGCCGGCAGGGTGAACTCGTCGAACCGGGCCGGTGGGCGTTGCCGCAGGCCTGCTCCGAGCACCGGGACCAGCAGGCGCGGGTCGTCGATGTCCATCACGGTGAAGGTGACCAGTTGTGCATTGCGCAGTGCCACCACCGTCCGGCCGGGCTTGCCGGTGTTCTGGTCACGGCGCGCGACGATGCCCCGCAACATCTCGGGGACCCCGCCGGCGGCCGA
The DNA here is from genome assembly GCF_000972905.1 of Mycobacterium sp. UM_Kg27. Classification (NCBI taxonomy): domain Bacteria; kingdom Bacillati; phylum Actinomycetota; class Actinomycetes; order Mycobacteriales; family Mycobacteriaceae; genus Mycobacterium; species Mycobacterium sp. UM_Kg27. The sequence goes on along the minus strand of NZ_JRMM01000253.1, from coordinate 468 downwards.
ACCCACATAGCGCAGGTCCAGCCACCGGTCGGGGAAGCACACCACCCGGATCCATTCGGCCACGGCCGGATTGACCGTGCCCTCTGGCGAGACAACTCCCATCCGGGTGAGCTCGTCGCGCTGGCGCGCCATGAACGCGCCTCGCTCCCCGGCGTCCGTGTAGGGCATGGTGATTGCCAAAACCCACGGAAAAGACCCGGCACCCACGGTTTCCGCGATGTACCAGGCTTGCTCGACGGTCAGTTCGGCAGCGTTGGGTTCAGTAACCATCGCTGCCTTCCCTCATCGAGCGGATCATTGGGGTCAGCCCCACTTGGCGGCTTCGGCGGTGTCGCGCGCGTTCATCATCAAGGTGTTGGTCTCATGGGTGGAGGCCATTGCCCGATAGGCAAGCACCAACTCCTCCATCGCCTGATTCCACTGCGCCTGCCACGCCTGATACGTCATACCCGTATCGCCCTGCCACGC
>NZ_JRMM01000252.1:0-2023 GCF_000972905.1 Mycobacterium sp. UM_Kg27 | reverse complement strand
CGCAGCGCACGCACCAGCGCAGGTGCCGTCGGCGCCCCGCCGTAGCCGACCCACCGCACCCGGCTGACGTCGACGTTGGCGAAGTCGGGATGCCGAAGCAGCAGCGCGTAGATCGCCGGCACCGTCACCATCGATGAGATCCGCTGCGCGGGAAGCGTTGCGACCAACTCGGGAAGACTCAGTGACGGCATGATGACCGCGGTGCCGCCGGTGTAGGCGGCGACCAGCAGTTGGGAGTTGCAGCCGGTCACATGGAACAGCGGGACCGAGATCAGCGTGCGGTACTCCTCGGCCAAGGTCCGGGTCCGACCCAAGGCGCGCATCATGTTCTCGGCGTTGGTCACAAACGCCTCGTGGGTGGTGGGCACTCCTTTGGGGCTGCCGGTGGTACCAGAGGTGTAGAACAGCGCCGCGGTGTCGCCCGCTTCGAGCCCGTCCACCACATACGGTGGGCCATCGGGCAGTGCGGCGCCGGGAGCCAGGTCCACCCGAACGCCGGCATCGGTGAGTATGAAGTCGACTTCCGGTGCGGCCGACCGGGTATTGACGGCAACCGGTATCCCGCCGGCCATCAGCGTGCCCCAGAACGCCAGCACCCAGTCCAGTCCCGCTGGGTAACGCAACGCGACCCGATCACCGCGCGCCAGACCGTCGCCTCGCAGCCCGCCGGATACGCGCGCGGCCCGCTGCCACAACTGCCGGTAGGTCAGCCGATCGCCCGCAAGTTCCACCACGGCTTCGCTGTCGGGCCGCTGCTCGGCCTGCTCGGCCAACACATCGAGCAGCGTCGCCGGCAGCTGCTGGTAATGCGCGACACCGTTGTGGTCGCGGGTCACCCCGGTTGCCGGAAAAGGGTTGCCGCGCCGTGGGATTTCGACGACGTGCGACATGGTCAGCCTGTCATCGCCGACGCCGCCAGCTGTGCGTTACCACCCGCAAGGTCCCCCGCAGCGCGTAGACCGCGGACACGATGCACGCGAGGATCAACACCACGAACATCGGCAGCCAATTACCGCGGTCATGGTTGATGTGCCACCAGACATAGGTGAACAGCACCGAGGAGACGAAGAAGACCACGTCACGCCAATTGCCCTGATAGGACAGCGCCGCCGCCCGCAGCGCCCTGGTGCGATCGGAGGCCGCGACCAAGTCGTCGATGCGCTCGTCGATGGTGCGCTGCAAATCCGCGCGCCGCTGGGTCTGTTCCGCGGGAAGCCGGTCGAGCAGGTCGAGGTCCTGTTTGATCAGCGCGCGTACGTCGGGGCCTTTGAGCTGCCCGGCCGCCGCCGTCAGCAGGGCTCCGCCGAAGATCGGTGCCGCGCCCAGCGCCGTACTCAGCAGTGAGGGCATCGTCGTGCCGTTCCTTTCGCCTTACTTCCCGGCCACCCTACGACCTCAACCGAGACTTACCGTGCCATCCGGCGCGATCCGCCAGCCGGGGTTATGGGCGATCTCCCAGATCAGACCGTTCGGGTCTTGGATGTGGGCGTGGAACACGCCACCGAACTGGCCGGGTCGCGGCGACTTGATCATCGTGCCACCGGCGGCGGCCATGGCATCGGCCAGCGCGATCACGGCGTCGGGGCTGTCGACGTTGTGCGCCATGGTGACCCCGGAGACCCGGGAATGGTCGCCGGGCAGCGCCAGGTCTTCGTTGAACTTCTCGGCGTCAAAGAACCCCAGCACCTGGCCCGGCGCCACCTGATAGAAGACGATCTCTCCCTCGACCTCCAGCAGCGGCTGCCAACCCAGCGCACCGTAAAACTTGCTGGTCGCGTCCAGATCGGTGGCCGCGATGGTGACGAAGTGCACCTGCTGCTCCATACGGTCGAGCCTAGAGCGACGGAGCATCCTGTCGGACTCGCACTCATCAGGTGCGCGTTGTGGATAACGCGACCCTGTCAGAAAGTTTGAGTCAGTGGATTCGGGTACAGTCGAACGTATGTTCGATACGGATCTGCCTGAGCCGGGGTCGTTGGCCGATGCCGACGACAAAGCCCTGGTGGCGGCGATCGCGGGGTGG
>NZ_JRMM01000251.1:0-2043 GCF_000972905.1 Mycobacterium sp. UM_Kg27 | reverse complement strand
ATGTGTATAAGAGACAGCCGTTGATCGCACCGGAGCTTTCGGCGGCAAAAGTAGTGACCGGCGAATGGGTGCCGCCTGCTTCGGCGGACCCGGCGTTGCCGCCGTCACCGAAGAACCATCCGGCGTTGCCGCCGCTGCCGCTGTAGCCGTACCCGTTGCCGCCGTCGCCGAACAACAGCCCGGCGTTCCCACCGTCAGGGTTGTCGGCGGTTCCGTTAGCGCCGTCGCCGATCAGATACTGGCCTGATACCGAGTTGACGAGGTTGGCGAATACTTGCCCGTCGGAGCTGTTGATCCAGGTGTCGATGGAGGCGTGCAGCGGGGTATAGAAGTATTCGTTGAACAGGACTGCACCGAAGCTGGGGTCGTCGAGGTTCAGAAGTAGGGCATCCCAGTTGTCCTGCAGGATCAGGGCATCCCATGCCGCGTCGAGGGCGTCGGGGTCGGTCCAGGTCGAGGACTCGAATAGCGAAGCCACCGTATCGATGATCACGTCATCGACGTCAGCCTTCGCGGCGGGCTCGGCGAGTGGCGTCATCCCGAACGCCAAGAACACCCCCACTGCGGTGCCGCCGCCCAGTGCGCGACGGCGACTGACGTTGTTCCCGAAAGAGTGGGTGTTGCCCGAGCGTCGGCCCTGCTCCACGGAACTGCGGCGAGTCATCAATCAGTCTCCCTCTTGAGGCGTCAAGGAAATTCTCAGGTGCTACCCAGTTACGGGCCGAGGTTACAGGCCGGTTACGCATGTGCGCAACAGGCATGGGCTCGTTACGCTCTGGCCGATTCCGCGCGGGCCGTATGTCGTTGGACACCGTGTCCGACGACCAGCCCAAGCCAGCCCTCAACGAGACCACCCGCGTGTTCGGCGAACGGGTCCGCGACCGCCGCACGGCACTTGGCCTCAGTCAGGAGGCTGCCGCTGTTCGTTGTGGCATCCACTGGACGCAACTGGGCAAAGTGGAACGGGGCCAGCGCAGCCTGCGTCTAGAAACGATCATGAAGATCGCCGCCGGTCTGGACATCGATGCCGGAGAGCTCGTCAGCGAACTGCCCGTGCCGCAGTTCTAACCGTGTGGACGGGAACTCCAGCCGTAGCGCCTACGACTTGCTGGGCTTCATGTGTCCGGCGCGCTTAGTTCACTGCGCGGGACCGATGCACCCATCTTCGACCACTTGAGCCCCTGGGGATCGTGGGCGTTCATCCGGTTAAAGCGTTCGTTATCGGAGCGCAGCTTGGCCAGATGCTCCGGGTCGGTCGTAGCGGGCCAGTATCCAAGCTCCTCGGCGAGCCTCCGATATTCGCTCACGTTCGCCAGCACCTCACTCCCGGTTGTCATGCAGATGGGCGCAGTCCAATTGTTTCTGTGCGTTCACAACGGATCGCGGACGCTGTGGATGAACACGCCATAACGAGTCGGGTCGCTATAGATCACAAGGTTGTCGGAAGCGCCCTACCAGCATCGGGGACGTGCGAGGATCACGCGGTCGACAGCACGGGAGTGCGGTAACCAGGAGGTTGGCAGCGCGTGCCGATTCCAGCTACGAGCGGGCAGTATGCGACGTTGCCAGTTGGTCGGCACGTTGCCACACTCGACGAGGTCTACGAGACCTTTGTAGTGAATGCACCGTTCCGTCCCCGGCGCGAGTTAATCTTCCGCGCTCTCACGCTCTACATCGACCTCGTCTCGGCTCAGTTCAGCACGTGCCGGTACTGGATCGACGGTGGGTTCGTGACTCACAAGCCGTGGGAGCAGCCCGAGGACGCGGACGTGCTGGTTGTCGTACCCCCGGGTGAGCATGGAAAGGTGATGACGCCGGAGTTTCTGCCTCATTGGACGCTACTGGAGACTCTGCCCGCACAGCCGAGCGTCTACGCCGACAAGGTGCATCCGATGGGCGGGTTGCTCGACTGCTTCATCGAGCCCGATGTTCCCCAGGTGCTGGGCGTCTGGGAGGGTAAGTCCCCTGGGGTGGTGGGGTTTCGGGACCGGGGTTGAACTGGGCGGACACGTTCGGGGTGTGTCGTTGCCGGTGTTGGGGTGG
>NZ_JRMM01000250.1:0-2045 GCF_000972905.1 Mycobacterium sp. UM_Kg27 | reverse complement strand
CGGCAACGGCGGCACGGGCGGTAACGGCGCCGACGGCGGCGCGGGCGGCAAGGCAGGCGTCGGCGGCGTCGGCAGCCTCACCAACGGTGCCGGCGGTGAGGCGGGTCTGGCCGGCCTGGGCAGTGACGGCGCCAACGGTGGTGCCGGTGGTGCCGGTGTCGGCCTGGCCAGCGACGGCCTGACCGGACAGGCCGGTGGTGTCGGCGGCGCTGGTGGTAACGCGGCGACGATCGGTAACGGTGGCGCGGGCGGTATCGGTGGTCTTGGCGCCACCGTCGCCGGCCTCACGGACATCAACGGCAACGGCCTGGCGGGCTTCGTCGGCGGCACGGGTGGTAACGGTGGCGCCGGTGGCGCCGGCGGTACCACCTCCGGCAACGGTGGCGCGGGCGGTAACGCCGGTAACGGTGGTAACGGTGGCGCCGGTGGCGCCGGTGCGGACGCCACGGTGGCCGACACCGCGGGCGGTAACGGCGGCGACGCCGGTGCGGGTGGCCAGGGTGGTACCGGTGGTGCCGGTGGTTCGGCCAACGACGGTGCGGGCGGTGTCGGTGGTGACGCCGGTAACGGTGGTGACGCCGGTATCGCGGGCGCCGGTGGTACAGGTCTCGGTGGCGGTGGTGCCACCAACGCCGGCGCCGGTGGTAACGGTGGCGCCGGTTCTGTCGGCGGTGCGGCGGGCGCTGCGGGCGTCGGCGGCAGTGGAAGCGAAGCCGGCGGCCAGGGTGCGGCGGGCAATGCCGGCGCTGGCAGCGACGGTGGTGCCGGCGGTCAGGGTGGCGCGGGTGCCGGCCTGATCAGTGCGACCAACACCGGCCAGGGCGGCGGTGCGGGTGGTGCCGGTGGCGCTGCGGCCCTGGTGGGCAACGGCGGTGCGGGTGGCCAGGGTGGTGCCGGCGCGACCGTGGACGGCATCACCGACGGTTCGGGCAACGGCACCAATGGTGCCGACGGTGGCCTGGGCGGCCAGGGTGGTGTCGGCGGTACCGGCGGTTCGGTTTCGGGTAACGGTGGCGCCGGCGGTAACGGTGGCGCGGCCGGTCACGGCGGTAACGGTGGCAACGGCGCGGACGGCACGGCTGGCGTGAACGCGGTCGCCGGTAGCGGTGGCGATGGCACCGACGGTGGCGACGCCGGCAACGGCGGTAACGGCGGTAACGGCGGTACCGGTGGTAACGGTGGCGCCGGTGGCACCGCCGCCAATGGTTTGGTGGGTGACGAGGGCCTCGGCGGCGCCGGCGGTAATGCCGGCGACGCGGGTAACGCCGGTAACGGCGGTGCCGGCGGCAGCGGTGCCGGCGGCGGCGTCGGCGTCAAGGCCGGGAACGGCGGCGACGGCGGCCAGGGTGGTCTTCGCGGTGTTGCGGGCGGCTCGGCAGGTGAGGGTGGCTGGAACGCCAGCGAGACGCAGCAGGCCGCCGACGGGGCGGCCGGTGCCGCGGCGACCGGTGGTAACGGTGGCGCCGGCGGTAACGGCGGTGTCGGACTGGTCCACGGCGACGGTTCACCGCAAGCAGGTGGCGATGGTGGCCACGGTGGCGCGGCCGGCGCGGTCGGTGTCGGTGGTGCCGGTGGTAACGGTGGCGTCGGATCCACCGGCAAGGCCGGTACCGACGGAGTTGTCGATGGACTCGGCAACGGCGGCGACGGCACCCACGGTGGTGTCGGTGGCCTCGGTGGTAACGGCGGCAACGGTGGTGCCGGCGGAACCGAGTCGGGTGACGCCGGTGCCGGTGGCGCCGGTGGTAACGGCGGTGCCGGTGGCCGCGGTGGCTACGGCGCAGACGGTGTCAACGCGGTCAACGCGGTGTTCGGCAGCGGCCTGTCGGGTGCCGACGGCGGCAGCGGCGGCAGCGGCGGCAACGGTGGCCTCGGCGGCGACGGTGGCGTCGGCGGGCTCGGTGGCACGGACGCCTTGGGCAACGTCGCCGCGGCGGGTGTCGGCGGCAACGGTGGTCAAGGTGGTGCCGCGGGCAACTCCGGTAACGGCGGCAACGGCGCCAACGGCGCCGGCGGCGGCGTCAACCTGGTGGCCGGTAACGGCG
>NZ_JRMM01000249.1:0-2067 GCF_000972905.1 Mycobacterium sp. UM_Kg27 | reverse complement strand
TCTCGAAGCTCAGCGGGATACCTGCTTGCACGTCCCATAACTCGAATCCTCCCAAGATCGGGAGTCTCCGGACTTACCGGGACGGCTCATTCGTCCTCCACGGTCTGGGCGTGCGCATCGAATCGGGCCGCCGTCGAACGCATGGCGTCCGGGTCGGTCATGAAACGTGTGGTCATTGCGGTAACTCCTTGACTTGTTGGTTGTGGTCTTGCGGCGTCAGCCGGCTAGGACCGGATGTGCGACGACACTGGGTTTGAACCCGTACTGAGGCAGATTCCCGCTGGGGCCACCGCGGCCGGCCCCCGCCCCGATCGGCAAGCCGGCCGGTACGGCCGAGGTCCCGGTTGCCGCGGGCATGGTCATGCCGGCGCTTGGGAGTGCCGAGACGGTGCTGGCGGGGGCTCCGGCAGCCCAGTTCTGCGGCACCGACAACATGCCGACCGAACCGGCTTGACCGAGGGCCGCCGATACCGGCGCGCCGCCGAATGCACTCAGCCCGGCCAATCCGGCTGGGCCCAGCGAAGCCACCGGGGCCACCGCGCCGACCGCCGAAGTCAGTCCGCCGGCAGCCGCGGAGCCGGCCGTCCCCAGCGACGATCCCGCGCTGCTGCCGAGACTGCTCAGGAAGCCGACCGCGGTCGACAGTGTGCTGGCGACGTTCCAGGCGCCGGTGTTCACCATCCCGTTGATGCTGTCGGTGATCTGGCTGTTGTCGAACAGGCTGCCCAGGATCCCGGACAAACTCGACGAGGCGGACGAACCCGCGCTGCCCTGGGCCGGTGAAGCCAGACCCTGCAGCACGCTGGGCAGCACCGAGACCAGTTGGCTGGCCTGGCTGTTGCCCGCTGCCGAGCTGCCCGCGGCCTGGGAGACCGCGGCAGCTTGGCCGGCCAACCCGGCCGGGTTGGTGGCCTGGGCCGGTTCGGCGAACGGCGTCACCTGCGACGCGGCGGCCGAACCGGTCGCGTAGCCGTACATGGCTGCGGCGTCTTGGGCCCACATCTCGGCGTAGTGCGCCTCGGTGTCCGTGATCGCCGGGGTGTTCTGTCCCAGGATGTTGGTCGCGATCAGGGCCATCAGCAGGCTGCGGTTGGCCGCGATCACCGGCGGGGGGACCGTCATGGCGAACGCGGTCTCGAATGCGGCCGCGGCCGCGGTGGCCTGGGTGGCGGACTGCTCGGCCGCAGCGGCGGTGGTGTTCATCCACGCCACGAAGGGAGCCGCCGCGGCGGCCATCGACGCCGACGCCGGACCGGCTCACAGCTCACCGGCCATCCGGGCGATCACCGCCTGGTAGGCCGCGGCAGTCGACCCCAACTCCACAGCCAGAGTCCGCCAAGCCGCTGCGGCGGCGATCAGCGGTGCCGCGCCCGGCCCGGTGTACATCCACGCGGAGTTGACTTCCGGTGGCAACGCACCGAACTCCATCATGTTCTTGAGTTCCTTTGTCTTGCTTGGTTTTGCTTGACTCAGCGCGCTGCGATCGCGTTGGCGGCCTCGGTCGCCTCGTACGCTGCCGCGCTGGTCGTCAGAGTGGTGACGAACATCTGGTGAATCGCATTCGCCTGGGCACTGACCGCCTGGTACAGGCCGGCGTGCGCGACGAACTGGGCGGCGGTCAACGCCGACACCGGATCGGCCGCCGCGGGGACCACGCCGGTGGTCGCCGGGGCGGCTGCCGCGTTCTGGGCAGCCATCGCCGAGCCGATACCGGTCAATTCGCCGGCCGCGGCCGTCAGCTCCACTGGCTGCGCGCTCACGAACGACATCAACATCACCCTCTCCTAACCGATCGAGCCGACACGGTTCCGGTCACGAGATCTACCGTGCCGCAACGGTGCTCGGTTAGCTGCTGCCTTGACGCGCTCTTAACGGCGCCGGGTCCAACCTTGATGAGTCCTTGATGTCTGGAAACGGAAAAGCCCGACGCAGCCCCCTCCGCTGCGTCGGGTCTTTCCGGGTCTTGAGCTGACGTTACGCCCAGCTGGAACCCACCGACGCGTCGGTGTTGGCCATGTTGTTGCCGGCCGACTGCACCTTCTGACCGTGGCTGTTGGCCTGCTCGTA
>NZ_JRMM01000248.1:0-2079 GCF_000972905.1 Mycobacterium sp. UM_Kg27 | reverse complement strand
CGGCAGCGTCAGATGTGTATAAGAGACAGGTCCTGCATGACGTAGGCCAGTACCTTCTTGGCCAGGGAATCCGGTGCTGACATGTCCCGCAGTACCCCGAAGGCGGCCAACGCGAGCCCCTCGATGAGGACCTGCATCCCCAGGTAGGGCATGTCCCAACGCGAGTCGCGCAGGGTATCGCCCAGCAGCGCGGTCAGGTGTTTGTTGATCGGGTAGACCATCTCGGCCTTGTCCTGCAGGAACCGCGAAAACGCCTCGACATGGCGGGCTTCGTCCATGGTCTGGGTGGCCGCGTAGAACTTCGCGTCCAGATCCGGGACCACTTCGACGATCTTGGCCGCGCACACCATCGCGCCCTGTTCCCCGTGCAGGAACTGGGAGAACTGCCAGGACTGGAAGTGCTGGCGCATCTCGGCGCGACGCGCGTCGTCGGCGGCGTCCCACATCGGGCTGCCAAACAGGGGGTGGAACTCGTCGGGCAGACCGATCGGGTTCATCGGGTCGACGTCTTGGGACCAGTCGATGCGCGACTGGGCGTCCCACTGCTTGTCCTTCCCCTTCTGATACAGCGATAGCAGGCGGGCTCGCCCATCGTCGTACTCCCAGGTGAAGCGCGCGTCTCCGGCGCTGGCGACCTCCCACGAGTAGGGGTCGGGCACGGTCGTGTACTTGTCCCTTGTGGTCATGCGCTGCCGCCTTTACCGGGTGTGACCAGTGGTCTTATGACGTGTATCACACTGCGCCGCCGGCCGCGGCGCGTCAAGCATGTCGGGGCGGGAAACCGAACGTACGAAAACGCCCGGCCCATCAGGACCAGGGGCGTTCTCGAGCGAACTGGCCTCAACCGTCCGCCACAATCAAGGCGCGCAAGTACCGCGGATTCGGCTCTCTCAGCCGTTCAGCTGGTCGTCGGTGACGCGTGCACCGGACTGCTTCGGAACGATCCACCCGTCGAGGTCGAACCCCTGCCGAGTCGCCTCAGCCAGGTAGGCCTCCCGCGTCGCAGGGTCGATCACCGGCTCGCGGGCCAGGAGCCACAGGTTCTTGCGGTTAGGGGTGCCGACGAGAGCAACTGAGTATTCGTCGTCGATCTTCAGCACCCAGTAGTCACCCTTCGTGAACGGTATCCAACGCAGCAGTTCCGGCAGGAACGTAACCTGCAACCGGCCCGGTTGGCCGTCGACCGGCGTCGCCCAGCCGATCGCCTGCGACGGCTTGCCGTTCTCGTCGATGCACCGATTGTCGACACGCAGGCTGCCATCGTCGTGGCGCGTGTAGTTCGCGGTGATGTCGGTGGACTCGGGGGCTTCCCACCGGAGCGGAAGCCGTCCGATCTCGTACCACAGCCCGAGGTAGCGGTCCAAGTCCAGCGAGCTGACCGACGTGACTTCAGATGGTCGGCCCGTGACGGACCCCTCTCTGGCCGCGCGCCCGTGGCACCTGCGACCGTTCCGAAGGTGACTTCTCGTCACCCTGCTGCTTCAGCACGTGACTGGCGCTACTAACGCTCCGGGTGAAAGCGTACTGCGTCCGCGCTCTGCTCCTACAGGGCCGAAAGTCCGCGTCTCCATCGCTCTGCGCTGATACGCAGAAGCGAATGAAAACGCCCCCGACCCGAATGGCCGGGGGCGCTTCGACTTTCAATTCCTAATGGTGGTGATGCCCGTGACCGTGGCCGTGGTCCTCCGGCTCAGCCGGCTTGTCGACCACAGCGGTCTCGGTGGTTAGCACCATCCGCGCCACCGACGCGGCGTTGAGCACCGCTGAGCGGGTCACCTTGACCGGGTCGATGACACCGTCGGCAGCCAGGTCGCCGTAGGACAGCGTGGCGGCGTTGAAGCCCTGCCCGACCGGCAACTCGGCGACCTTGCTGGTCACCACGGCACCGTCCACCCCGGCATTGGTGGCGATCCAGTACAGCGGCGCGCTGAGCGCAGCGGCGAACACCTGCACGCCCTGCTTCTCGTCGCCGGTCAGCGTGGACTGCAGATCCGCCAGCACCGCCCGGGCCTGCACCAGCGCCGCGCCGCCACCGGTGACGATGCCCTCCTCCACCGCAGCCCTGTCTCTTATACACAT
>NZ_JRMM01000247.1:0-2149 GCF_000972905.1 Mycobacterium sp. UM_Kg27 | reverse complement strand
TGTGTATAAGAGACAGGGCCCGAACCGGGTCAGGGCGGCGTCCAGGTCGGCGGGGCTGTCGACGATCTCCGAGCGGGCGGTGCGCACGCCGGCGGCGGCCATCACGTCCTTGGCGAACGCCTTGGAGCCTTCGATGCGGGCGGCGTCCTGCGACGGCCCGAAGCAGGCGATCCCGGCGGCACGCAACGCATCTGCGACACCCAAGACCAGCGGCACCTCCGGCCCGATCACCACCAGGTCGGCCTCGACGTCGCGGGCCAAGGCGGTGACCGCCGTAGCCGAGGTGATGTCGATGTCTCGTTGCTCGGCCACTGCGGCGGTACCGGCGTTGCCGGGGGCGATCACCAGGTGATCGACCTTGGGGTCGTTGCGAAGGGCTAGGAGTAACGCATGTTCCCGGGCGCCGGAACCGATCACCAGCACGCGCATGGGCGCCACTCCTCTCCGAGTTTCGCCTCGCTAGTCGGCGAGACTCGCGACACAGGATATATAGCGTCGGCCACTGCAGATGGCGCTGCATGCCTCCAGCAGCGCACCGCCGGACCCGACAAGCCGGCTAGGCCGGGGCGCCCGTCGCGCCGGCCTGGCCGCCAGAACCTGCCTGCCCACCGGAACCACCTGTCCCCGCGGCGCCGGCCGTACCGCCCGCACCGCCCACGCCTGGGTTGCCGCCGTTGACTCCGGAGACTCCGTTGGCACCGTTACCCCCGACGCCGCCGTTGCCGCCGTCGCCGTTTTGACTGCCCTCCGTGCCGCGGCCAGCTAAAGCATCCGGACTGCTGGTTCCGGCGTTGCCACCGGCCCCACCGGTGCCGCCGATGCCGCCGGTGCCGTTGTTGCGATAGATGTCGCCGTTCGCGCCCGCTCCGCCATCGCCGCCGTAGGCACCGTTGCCGCCGATTCCACCAGTGCCGATGCTGCCGGCGTTTCCGCCGTTACCACCGCGTCCGCCGTTGCCGCCGTAGCCGTTGTTGGCGTCGATCCGGCCGGCCCGGCCGTTTCCACCGGTACCGCCATTCCCTCCGGAACCGGCCTGGCCAGTGGCAGCGCCGGCATTGCCGCCGTGCCCCCCACTGCCACCGTTGCCGCCGTAGCTGTTGTTGGAGGTGGAGGTGCTGTCCGCACCGTTGCCTCCGTCTCCGGCATCGCCGCCCCTGCTGACGATCGGCCCGACGGTGCCGACAGATCCGTTCTGCCCGCCGTTACCGCCGCTACCGCCATTGCCGCCGTAGCCGTTGTTGTAGCCCAGCTGGCCGTCGTCGCCATGACCGCCCTTGCCGCCGTCTCCACCGGCACCGGCCTGGCCAGTGCTGTTTGCTGCGTTTCCGCCAGACCCGCCGTGCCCGCCGTTGCCGCCGTAGCCGTTGTTGTAGCCGACGCGCCCATCCGCACCGTCTCCACCGGCTCCACCGGTACCGCCGTTGCCCACCTGCCCGGCGGATCCCACCGTGCCGGCCAGCCCCCCGGTCCCGCCGCTTCCGCCGTTGCCGCCGTAGCCGTTGTTGTAGCCGACTTGGCCGTGGGCACCGGCACCACCATCGCCGCCGACACCACCGTTGCCCGCCTTGCCGGTGGCGTTGCCGGCATTGCCACCCAGGCCACCGGTTCCGCCGTTGGCACCCTGGCCATTGTTGTTGGTGACCTCGCCGGCCGCGCCGGTTCCGCCGGCACCGCCGTCGCCGCCGTTACCGGCCGCACCGCCGAAGCCGACGGTCCCGGCCAGTCCACCGGTACCGCCGTTACCGCCGTGAGCGCCCGTGCCACCGTTGTAGCCGCGCACGCCGTCGGCACCGGCCCCACCGATGCCACCGGTACCGCCGTTACCGGCCTGACCGGCTGCTCCTCCGGCGTTGCCGCCGTTGCCACCCGTGCCACCGGTACCGCCGTAGCCGTTGTTGACCCCGAACTCACCAGTGGCACCCGCGCCCCCGGCGCCGCCGTTGCCGCCATCACCGACCTCGCCGTCCGAGCCCATGATCGACCCGCCCAGGCCACCCTTGCCGCCGGTGCCTCCGTTGCCACCGTTGCCACCGCGGCCGGCACCGGACTGCATGGTGGTGGCGTCCGCTCCATTGGCACCGTTGCCGCCCATGCCGCCGCTACCGCCGTTACCGTGGTCCTGTCTCTTATACACATCTGACGCTGCCGA
>NZ_JRMM01000246.1:0-2182 GCF_000972905.1 Mycobacterium sp. UM_Kg27 | reverse complement strand
ATGTGTATAAGAGACAGGATCGGGTCCCTGCTGATGGGTGTTCCCGACGCCGGCCGTCTGCGTTTCGTCGGCCGGGTCGGCACGGGTTTCACCGAGCGCCAGCTGGGCGCCCTGAAGAAGATGCTGGTGCCGCGGGATGCCGGTGAATCACCCTTCGACGCAGCACTTTCCGCTTCGGATGCCAAAGGTGTCACCTTCGTGGAGCCGACGGTGGTGGGCGAGGTGCGCTACAGCGAACGCACCTCCGACGGCCGGCTGCGCCAGCCCAGCTGGCGCGGTCTGCGGCCCGACAAGACGCCGGATGAGGTGGTGAGTGAGGATTGACCGATGCGTTGGGTGACCTATCGAGGCGAAGACGGTGAGCGCACGGGGGTGCTGGACGGCGAGGTGATCCATGCGATGCCGACCGCTGTGACGCTGCTGGAGCTGATCCGGCTCGGCCCGGATGGTCTGCGGGATGCCGGCGAGCGGGTGCTGAAGACGCCCTCGGCGACGGTGCGGGCCGATCAGGTGACGCTGATGGCGCCGATCCCGCGCCCGCCGTCGATCCGCGACAGCCTGTGCTTTTTGGACCACATGCGCAACTGCCTGGCCGCGACCGGTCGGAGCCGCGACCTCGATGACACCTGGTACCGCATTCCGGCGTTCTATTTCGCGTGCCCAGCAACGGTTCTGGGGCCCTACGACGATGCGCCCATGGCGCCTGGCAGCGTCTGCCAGGACTTCGAGCTGGAGGTCGCCGCGATCATCGGCACTTCCGGCGCGAACCTGTCAGTGGATCAAGCCGAGCGAGCCATTATCGGCTACACGATCTTCAACGACTGGTCGGCGCGAGACCTGCAGGCTCAGGAGGGCGTGCTGGCGATCGGGCAGGCCAAGGGCAAGGACAGCGGGGTCACCCTGGGGCCCTACCTGGTCACCCCCGACGAGCTGGAGCCCTACCGCCGCAACGGCAGGCTCAGCCTGCACACCACCGCGATCGTCAACGACGTGATCGTGGGCCTCGGGTCGACCGGGGCCATGGACTGGAGCTTCGGCGAGATCATCAGTTACGCCTCGCGCGGCGTGCCATTGCAACCGGGCGACGTCTTCGGATCCGGCACCGTTCCGACCTGCACCCTGCTTGAGCATCTCGATCCGGCGCTGCCGCAACCCTTTCCGGGTTGGCTGAGTGACGGCGACGTGGTGACCCTGCAGGTACAGGGCCTCGGGGAGGTGCGCCAGACGGTGCGCGCCAGCGCTCCGCCGATACCGCTGGCGGAGCGCCCGCGGCCCCAGATCAGCTAGATCCGGATCACCTTGACGCTGATGGTGGAGGCGTCGCCGTCGGATCCGATGGTCAGCAGTGGGGCATTGGGTGCCGAGGTGACGGTTCCGCCGGTGACCTCCACCATGTAGCCGTTGGGGAAGTGGTTGGCGGGCACGGCGATGGTGGTTTCCGCACCTGCGCCGAACATGCCTGAGCCGTCGGCGCGGTCGGTGGTGTAGCTGAAGTTGAACTCGCCATTGTTGAAGGAGATGCCGGTCGGGGTGCCCGAGATCGCCTGCGGATAGGGCTGAGCCAGGAGGTCGAGCTTGCCCCAGTTGACGTTGTCGCCGGTCGGCGGCAGGTTCGTGTCGTAGATCAGCGCCTGGTCTTCCGGCGACGCGCTGGTGATGTCCTTGCCGGTGTAGGCCCACGCCGCCCAACCGACCAGATTCTGGTTGGAGGCCACCAGGCTGGCATCGATGGTCCCAAGGTTGTTGGTGGCACCGAACTCGCTCAGCCAACCCGGGACGTTGTTCTGCTCCATGTAGTCGTTGGCGTAGCCGAAGACGATGTCGGCGTTCCAGTCGCAACCGAAGCTGGAGCCAGGAATCAGGGAGGTCGTGACGCAGTAGTGGTGGAAGGAGAACACCGAGTTCTCGTCTTCGACTGCGCCCATGTGGGTGGGCACCGGCAGGCTGCCGAACAGCGTGTTGGGCTCGTAGAACACTGTCTTGTTCGGGTCGACCGAGCGGATGGCCGCAGTTATCTGGTCGTAGAACGGGGTCAGCTGCTGGGCGTCGAAGTACGGGTTGCCCAAGATGCTGCCCAGGGCCTGTGAGCCCGCCCACGGCTCGTTCATGATCTCGTAGCCGGCGACGTTCTCGTTGCCCTTGAAGTAGTTGGCGACGGCCTGCCACATGATGCCGTAGTGGT
>NZ_JRMM01000245.1:0-2236 GCF_000972905.1 Mycobacterium sp. UM_Kg27 | reverse complement strand
GATGTGTATAAGAGACAGGACTCGGTGATCATCACCCCCGGCTACGGGATGGCGGTTGCTCAAGCGCAGTACGGGGTCGCAGAGCTCACCCGCAAGCTGCGCGACCGTGGCGTCGACGTGCGCTTCGGCATTCACCCGGTCGCCGGCCGGCTGCCCGGCCACATGAACGTGCTGCTGGCCGAAGCCAAGGTGCCCTACGACATCGTGCTGGAGATGGACGAGATCAACGACGACTTCGGCGACACGTCGGTGGTCCTGGTGATCGGCGCCAATGACACCGTCAACCCGGCCGCTGCCGAAGACCCGTCCAGTCCGATCGCGGGCATGCCGGTGCTGACGGTGTGGGACGCCGACAACGTGATCGTCTTCAAGCGCTCCATGGCTTCGGGCTATGCCGGCGTGCAGAACCCGCTGTTCTTCCGGCAGAACTCCGCCATGTTGTTCGGTGACGCCAAGGACCGGGTCGAGGACATCCTGCACGCGCTGTAGCGTCGGCAGCCGGCGTCCGCCGGTGCTCGGGCGTTTGCGGCCGGGCGACACCCAAGCGTTTGGCTTGGCCTGCCGACAGTGCCTGTTCCCAACGGCCGGCGTCGCCGGGCATCGACTCCGGGGCGCTCGGTAATACGGCCTGCGTGACGTCAGCCTGGCTGGCCCGGAACACCTGTGTCAGACTACGGGGGGCGGCCTGTCCGTTTTTATCGACCTATGGAGTCGCGATGTTGACCGTTGGCCGCGCCAACGAAAGTAACGTCGCGTTGACGCCTCTGGAGTGGCCGCCGGCAGCCCGGATAGCAATCGAGGTTTTCCTGGTCTTCATGCACAACAGGCGGGTGCGGCCCTTCGATATCGCCACCCGCTGCCGCACCCGATCCCTCACCCGACACGTCCCTGTCGGGCCGCGGCACGAGATCGTGCGGTCCTTCGACCTCGCGCCGCCCTTCTGGCCCGTCACCGTCGACCCCTATGACGGTCTGCTGGCCGGCTACGGCATCGACCGGGACGGCACGTGCATTCGCTACACCCAGAATCCGTACTCCCTGACCAGCCGGGCCGACGACGCGACGGTGCAGCGCGTGCAATTCTCGCAGGGGTGCCAGCACGTGATGCGCCGTGCCACCCGAACCAATCCCGCCTTCATCTGCGAACCGCTGCCCCCGTGGCGCGCCGTCCAGGTGGTCGGCGAGCACCTCATCGATGCCGCGATATCGCTGTCCGAAGGTCGAGGCCCGGTCGTGGTGCAAGCCGTGCCCGCTGCCCAGGCCAGCCCGACTCCACCGGAGCGCACGACCGTAAGCTAGCTGCTCGTGAGCATCCCCAATGTGCTGGCCACCCGTTACGCCAGCACCGCCATGACAGAAATCTGGTCGCCGCAGGCCAAAATCGTTGCCGAGCGGCGGCTGTGGCTGGCGGTGCTTCGCGCCCAATCCGAGCTGGGTGTGCCGGTGCCCGCACAGGCGATCGCCGACTACGAAGCCGTCGTCGCAGATGTCGATCTGGCGTCGATCGCAGCCCGCGAGCGGGTGACCCGCCACGACGTCAAGGCCCGCATCGAGGAGTTCAATGCGCTGGCCGGTCACGAGCACATCCACAAGGGCATGACCAGCCGGGACCTGACCGAAAACGTTGAGCAGCTGCAGATCCGCCAGTCCCTGCAATTGGTCCACGACCACGGCGTCGCGGTCGCTGCGCGCCTGGTCAGCCACGCGGTGGCCTACCGTGACCTGGTGATGGCCGGGCGCAGCCATAACGTCGCGGCGCAGGCCACCACCTTGGGTAAGCGGTTCGCGTCGGCTGCCGAGGAAACCCTGCTCGCGCTGCGGCGAGTACGTGAGCTGATCGAGCGCTACCCGCTGCGCGGAATCAAGGGGCCGATGGGCACCGCGCAGGACATGCTGGATCTGTTTGACGGCGACACCGCCAAACTGGCGCAATTGGAACGCTCCATCGCAGGTTTTCTGGGGTTCTCGGCGGTGCTGACCAGCGTCGGGCAGGTCTACCCCCGCTCGCTGGACCATGACGTGGTCTCGGCGCTGGTGCAACTGGGCGCCGGCCCGTCCTCCCTGGCGCAGACCATCCGACTGATGGCCGGCCACGAACTGGTCACCGAAGGATTCGCGCCCGGCCAGGTGGGTTCGTCGGCGATGCCGCACAAGATGAACACCCGCAGCTGCGAGCGGGTCAACGGCCTGCAGGTGGTGTTGCGCGGCTACGCCTCGATCTGTCTCTTATACACATC
>NZ_JRMM01000244.1:0-2403 GCF_000972905.1 Mycobacterium sp. UM_Kg27 | reverse complement strand
GAGAACAAGGCGTTGCGCCGCGAGATCGCTGAACTGCGCCGCGCCAATGAGATCTTGAAAGCAGCGGCGATTTTCTTCGGGGCCGAGCTGTGCGCCACGAGGCGCCGGGTATTTCGGGAGGTGGTGAGAGACCGTCTCTGTTGGGCCGTCGCAGCGGCCTGATGAAGCATCGGGGCAGCCGATCGTCGGGAACGACGGTGGTCGGTGGCAAGCGGCCCCGAGAAGGCGAGCCGTGCTGGTACTGCCAGACGGCGCGGGCTCGTTGAGCAAGGTCAGAAGGTGCAGCGTGAGCGAATCAGTGCTTGAAGCTCCGTAACCGCGAAGCCGGCTCCAACCTGGCGGATATGGGCCGGTCTGCAGTGCACGACCCCACCGATGGTGGGGTCGACTCCGAAGCCGTTTAGTTCCATCGGTGGGGAGGCCACGGTGAAGGCCTGCGGCGTAACCGTGGCGATGCTGCCGGAGTAGAGCTGGGCACCTCCCTGACCAACCGATGACCGGGTGAACGTGGGAACCATCCTGCGGGACCGTCGATTCCGTGCCGGGCAGCCAGTCCGGTGGGATCGAAAGACTCGCCGTTCGGAGTCGAGGGACTGCATCAAGGGTGGGGCGGAGGCCTCGTAGTAGTCGCGGGCGGTGACGTGCCCGCCATGGAGACCGAGAAAGGCGGTCACAGGGCGAAGGGGGCCAGCAAGGCATGCAGTGCGAGTGCGGGAATATCAGGAGGAGGGCGATGTCGGCGGTGAATACCGACGAACTGGAGTTGGCGCTGATGGCAGCGCGGCAACGGGTACTGAAGATCCAGACCAAGCTGCACCGTTGGGCACGCGATGATCCGCATCGCCGGTTCGACGATCTGTTCAACCTCGTTGCCGATCCCGCGTTCTTGTTGGTGGCATGGGATCGGGTCAGCGGGAACAAGGGTGCCGCCACGGCCGGGGTCGATCGGCGCACTGCGTCGTCCATCGCGGCCGGGCAGGGTACCGAGGAATTCCTCGACGAACTGCGGTGCAGTGTGAAGGACCGCAGTTTCCGCCCGTTGCCGGTCCGTGAGCGGATGATCCCCAAAGCCGGTGGCGCGTTGCGCCGGTTGGGGATTCCGACCGTGGCCGACCGGGTGGTCCAGGCATCCTTGAAGCTGGTGCTCGAGCCGATCTTCGAGGCGGACTTTCTGCCGTGTTCCTACGGCTTCCGTCCGAATCGCCGAGCCCATGACGCGGTGGCCGAGGTGCGCTACCTCGCCACACGACCCCGGTGTTATGACTGGGTCGTCGAGGGAGACATCAAGGCCTGCTTCGACGAGATCGACCACACCGCCCTGATGGGTCGGGTGCGTCGGCGCGTCGGGGACACCCGCGTTCTGGGTTTGGTCAAGGCGTTCCTGAAGGCGGGCATCCTCACCGAGGACGCCCGGTTGCAGGACAGCACCGCGGGAACCCCGCAGGGTGGCATCCTCTCACCGCTGCTGGCGAACGTGGCGTTGTCGGTACTCGACGAGTACATCGCCGCTCTGCCCGGCGGCCCGTCCACCGGGGCCAACGAGCGGGCCAAACGACTACGCCGCAGGCTGCCGAATTTTCGGCTCGTCCGCTACGCCGACGACTGGTGTCTGATGATCAGGGGCACCAGAGCCCACGCCGAAGCACTTCGGGAGGACATCGCCGCCGTGTTGGCGACGATGGGGTTGCGTCTGTCTGCGGACAAGACCCTGATCACCCACATCGAGGACGGCCTGGATTTCCTCGGGTGGCACATCCAGCGCCGCCGAAAACGAGGAACCAGCCGAAGCTACGTCTACGTGCATCCGTCCACCAAGGCCGTGTTGGCGGTCAAACGGAAGCTCAAGACGTTGCGCCGAACGGTCGAACCCAACCAGCCGCTCGACGACCTGCTGCGCCGGATCAATGCGACGTTGCGGGGCTGGGCGGGCTATTTCCGGGCCGGGGTGTCCTCGGCGACCTTCTCCTACCTCAGTCACTACACGTGGCAGACGGTGTGGCGTTGGATGCGTCGCAAGCACCGCAAGTCGACCTGGAAACAGCTGCGCCGCCTCTACTGTGGCGGCGGCTGGTGGCCAGCCACCGAGGACCATGTGTTGATCGATCTCGAACAGATCACCACGACCCGTTACCGCTACCGCGGTTCGGTCATCCCCTCGGCCTGGCCAACTACCGATACGGAGGCCACCACCGCAGCCTGACCGGGTCTTGCGGAGAGCCCGGTGCATTGAAAGGTGCACGCCGGGTTCGGGAAGCGGCCCGGGAAAACGGAACAGCCCCAATTGGTTGTCACCGCGTCCCGGGCCGACTTTCACCGACCGGCCCGGGAAACGGTGATTCGGTTTATCGCCGAGCACAAGGACTACCAGGTGCCCGGCTCTGATGGTGGGGCCGGGCTTCGCTG
>NZ_JRMM01000243.1:0-2404 GCF_000972905.1 Mycobacterium sp. UM_Kg27 | reverse complement strand
TTGATGCCATGTCGTC
This sequence comes from Mycobacterium sp. UM_Kg27, assembly GCF_000972905.1. Lineage (NCBI taxonomy): Bacteria > Bacillati > Actinomycetota > Actinomycetes > Mycobacteriales > Mycobacteriaceae > Mycobacterium > Mycobacterium sp. UM_Kg27. The sequence continues at coordinate 2,388 of NZ_JRMM01000243.1, read as the reverse complement.
GTCGATTCTTCCTGCCCGAAAATCGGGCATCAGAGTCCCACAACGACTGGACCACTACGAGGGGCTCACCTCACCTCCTGTTCGGTTGGCTGTGGTGGGTTGATCGCGGCGGCCTCGGGTAGGTCGATGATCTTGGGTGCGTGATCGCGGCCGTAGCGCTGCGGGTGACGTGCGCGGGCGTCGGCGAGCACGGCGCGGCGCTGGGTGTCCTTGGCGGCGGCCAGGCCGTAGAACACGTCGGCGGGGGTGTGCAGGCCGATGCCGCTGTGGCGATGCTCGTGGTTGTACCAGGCCACGAATGTCTCCATGAAATCTCTTGCGTGGTGGATGGATTCGAAGCGATCCGGGAAGGTCGGCGCGTACTTCAGCGTTTTGAACCAGGCTTCGCTGTAGGGATTGTCATTGGAGACCTTGGGCCGCGAATGCGAGCGGGTTACACCCAGCTCTGCCAGCAGTGCGGCGACGCTGTTGCTGGTCATTGAGGTGCCCCGGTCGGCGTGCACGACGTGCGGGATGCCGTAGGTGCCGAAGATCTGCTCCATCATCTCCTTGGCCAGCACGCCGCATTCGCGGGCGTGCACGTGCACGCCGACGATGTAGCGCGAGTAGATGTCGATCATCACGTAGGCGTCGTAGTAGACGCCTTTGACCGGGCCAGCCAGTTTGGTGATGTCCCACGAGTACACCTGCCGCGGGGCGGTCGCCACCAGTTCCGGGCAGACCGCTTTGCGGTGCCGGGCCAGCCGGCGGCGCTCCTTGACCTGCTTGTTGGCGTTGAGGATCCGGTACATCGTCGAGATCGAGCACAGGTAGGTGTCTTCGTCGAGCAGGGTGGCCCACGCTTGCATCGGGGTGGTGTCGACGAACCGGTTGCTGTTGAGCACCTCGACCACATGGGCGCATTCGGCGGCGGTGAGCTTGTTGACCGGTACGTGCAGCACCGGATCACGTGGCGCCGAGAACGGCTTGGCCCGCCGTGCCGCTGTCGAGCGGTGCATGCCGGTCAACGCAGCCGCCTTCCGAGTGGTGATCCCGTGGCCGCGCAGGTCGGTCCAGGCGTCCATCAGCGCTTGGTCGGCTTGTTGTCGGGCTCCGCGCTCTCGGAGAGACTTTCCAAGAGCGTGTGCTTTTCCCATGATCTCCAAGGCGACCTCGGTGGTGGCCAGGCGCTTGTCCGTCTTGTCGAGTTCACGCTTGAGCCGGGCGATCTCGGCCTGCTCGGGCGTGAGCTTGCCGACCTTCGCCCCGGCCGGCTTGCCGTCGAGCACGCCGGCGTCACGTTGCTTGCGCCACTCGCTGATCTGAGACGAGTACAGGCCTTCACGGCGCAGGTAGGCGCCACCATCGCCGCTGGAGCGGGCCTGCTCGTACGCAGCCAAGTGCGACAGCTTGTCGGCCGCGCTAAACGAGCGCCGCCGCTGCGGGCCACCACCACGTGGACGTGTTGAATCCATGTGCGCATTCTCCCCGGCCACAGCCAGGCTGGAAATCGTCATCTTCGAGTTGATCCGTCTCTCGCCCTGCAAGCGGATTGCTATGACCACTGGACTCAACTCACCCTGACACGCAGGGATGTGCCGTGAGCTGTAAGGCCTGATCGCTTTGTAGGCAGCGGTGCCAGTGCGTTCAGGCACGGCCTGTGCTCGTGAGGTTTCGCGGCCGGTCGCCGGGTTGGCTGGCTCCTTGGTGGCCTATCCCCACCGGCCTCAAGGCCCTTAATTGTGGAGTTGCGTTCATATCCGTTGACGTGATTCCCGTCTCTTAGTTAACTTACAGCAAGTAATAGGGAGAATCCCGGAATCTGTACAGGTCGAACCTCTTGGAGACGAACCAGCGATGAAGCGCGCGCTCGCAGCACCCTCGCGTAAGAAGCAACTGAACCGGCGCACGCTGGGTGCAGCTAGCACGGTCAGCATGTTCCTTGCGTTCGGGGCGGCGCCCCTGGTGGCGGCACCGATGGTGTCAGCGGAAGTGCCGGAATGGGACGTCGATGTGTTCGATGCGCTCCCGAGCGCGGCATCGGCGTCAGCGGTTGACTTGAGTGCAGGCGACTGGTGGAGCGCACTGCCCGCACCGGGGATCGCTGTGGCCTCCTTGGATGACTGGTTCAACGACCTGGTGTTTATGCCGTTGCACGATGCGATCCAAGACTGGCTGCACAGCACTGGCGGTGTCCAATTCGCCACCTTCGTCAACGATCTGTCCGGCGTCTACCTGATCGGCGATGGTGCTGCGGGAACGGAACTGAACCCCGACGGTGGGGATGGCGGTCTGTTGTTCGGTGATGGAGGTGCCGGCTGGGGCTACAACGGCTCCGGTGGTGATGCCGGTTGGCTGTTTGGCAACGGAGGCAACGCCGGCAGTGGCGCAGATGGTGGCGTCCAAGAC
>NZ_JRMM01000242.1:0-2428 GCF_000972905.1 Mycobacterium sp. UM_Kg27 | reverse complement strand
CAGATGTGTATAAGAGACAGCAAGCAGAACGTGGCCGCCCAGCGTGGCGCCGCCGCGCTGGTCGTGGTGAGCCTGCCGAGCCGCACCGGAGCGCCGGCCGGACTGTTCCCTCCGGAGTACTACGACCAACTCACCATGCCGGTAGCGGTGGCCGGACGCGACGGCGACCACGCGTTGCGTCGCGCGACCGGAACGGTGCGGCTGGTCCTGGACGGCCACACCGAGAAGGTCACGTCTCGGAATGTTTTGGCGCAGACGAAAAGCGGTTCGCCGCATGACGTCGTGATGGTGGGCGCGCACCTCGACAGTGCACTCGGCAGCCCGGGGATCAACGACAACGGCTCGGGGGTGGCGGCGGTGTTGGAGACCGCACTGCAGCTCGGTCCGGAGCCGGCGGTGACCAACGCGGTCCGGTTCGCTTTCTGGGGTGCCGAGGAACAACAACTCGGCGGTTCCAGCGACTACGTCTTCGGGCTAGACCGCGAGCAGCTCAACGACATCGCCCTGTACCTGAACTTCGACATGCTCGCCTCTCCCAACCCCGGCTTCTTCACCTATGACGGAGATCAGTCCGCGCTGCCGAGCCGCGACATCACCCCCGCTGACGTGCCGGTCGGATCAGGCGGTATCGAGCGCACCCTGGCCGGTTACCTCAACCTGGTGGGCGTGCGGCCCGCCGATATGCCGCTCAGCAGCGACACCGACTACAGCCCGTTCGTGGTGGCAGGGGTGCCTATCGGGGGCATCACTAGCGGTGCTTCCCAGCTCAAGACCACCGCTCAGGCCCGACTGTGGGGCGGCAAGCCCGGCGCGGCGTTCGACCCCAACTACCGCGGCCCCGGTGACACGGTCGAGAAAATCAATCAGCGCGCTTTGGCGCTAACCGGTGCGGCGGTGGCGTTCGCAGTGGCAAACTATGCGCAGTCCATCGGCGGTCCCAATGGAGTCCCAGCGCGCGACAAGCGACACCGGGCTCCGCTGGGGCCGTAGTTCCGCATTAGGCGGACATCCGTACAAGTACGGGCGGGTTCTATATTGAATCCGCAACGGCCCGTTTACCCAGCTGTGTTAGTAATGCTGTGCACGTGACAGAGCTGGCCTGAGTTGATCGGGGGTGGTGACCTCGCTTGGTGCCACGAACGACCCTGTTGGACGCACTGTTGGTGCCCGCATAAAGCGGCGCCCCAAGGACCGCAAGGCGCAGATAACACGCGCTGCCGCGGAAACCTTCAGTGCACAGGGCTACCACGCGACCAGCATGGAGGCGATCGCTTCCAAGGTCGGGATTTCCGCGCCGGCGCTGTACCGGCACTATCCCAGCAAGTACGAGATGTTCTCGGTTGTCGTCGGCTCGCTCGGCCAGCAGTTGGTGGACTGCACAGCGTTCGTCGACGAGTTCTCCGACGCCGACATGCAGGACAACGCGCCGGCTGTGCTGGACCAGGCTGTCGACGGGCTCATCACGTCCTCGATCCTCAACCGCGAAGGCAGCGGGCTGTTCCGGTGGCAGGCTCGCTATCTGCAGTCTGAGGACCAGGCCAAGCTCATGATGCAGATGCACACCGTGGGTGCACGCCTGAAACGGCCGATCAGTGTCATGCGCCCGGAACTGAACTCGCTGGAGCAGTGGACTCTGACGGTGGCATTGGTCAGTGTCGCCGGCAGCATTAACGGACACCGGCTGCAGCTGCCGGATGACGAGATCAAGCCGTTGCTCATCGCGGCGTCACGATCAGTGGTCGCTGCGCAGCTGCCCGGAGCCGACGACATCGGCGTCAATCGACCCTCGGTGTGGCGGATCTTCACCCCGGACGCCGGGCCTTACGAGGCACTGTTGAACGCGGCGGTCCTGTTGTTCGGCAAGCAGGGGTATGCCGAGACCGGCGTCACCGAGATCGCGGATGCCGTCGGCGTCCCAGCCTCCGGCGTCTACCGCTACTTCTCCAGCAAGAGCGACATCCTGACGACCGGGCTGCAGCGTGCCGTGGACCGGATAGCCGGGGAGATGGCGGCTATCGCCGGTGTCTTCGCCGAGCCGGAAGAGGCGCTGCGCCGGTTGATCGAGGCGTACGTGGCTACGGTGTTCGCCAATCCCGAGTTGGCGTCGGTCTATGACACCGAGCGGGTGAACCTGGCGCCGGCGGAGCGTGAGCTGCTGCGCGATTCCGAACGCGCGTTCATCGAAACCTGGGCCCGTCCGCTGATGGCGATCAGGCCGGATCTGGACGTGATGCACGCGAAGTTCTTGGTGCACGCCTTGGCGGCGCTGGTCGACGACCTGGGTCGGGTTGCCCGAGGCGGCGAGATTCCCGGCCAGGGGTTCCTGGCCGGAGGCCCGGGCTACGCCCAGGCCTGCATACGCCGGCTGATGGAGTCCATCGTCTTCGCCGGCGTGGACGAGAACTGAGGCTGTCTCTTATACACATCT
>NZ_JRMM01000241.1:0-2466 GCF_000972905.1 Mycobacterium sp. UM_Kg27 | reverse complement strand
AGGCGCTCGAGGATAGTGACGACGTGCAGAACGTGTGGACCAACGTCGACCTGTCCGACGAGGTCCTCGCAGCCCTCGAAACCGAATAGGAGCCACGCCGTTGTCGACGATCCATTTCATCTCCGGTCTGCCGCGCTCAGGTTCGACCCTGCTGGCCGCGTTACTGCGGCAGAACCCGCGTTTCGAGGCCGGGATGTCGGGCCCGCTGGCGGGCTTGTTCGGCGCGTTGCTCGGCGAGATGAGCGCCCGCAACGAGTTCTCGGTGTTCATCGACGACGCGAAGCGGGAACGGATCCTGCACGGGCTGTTCGACAGCTTCTACGCCGACTGCGCCGCGGAGGTGGTCTTCGACACCAATCGAGCGTGGTGCGGGTGGATGCCGGCGGTCACGCGGCTGTTTCCGGACGCCAAGGTGATTGCCTGCGTGCGCGAGCTGACGTGGGTGGTCGACAGCATCGAACGATTGATCCAGCGCAACGTGTTCACGCCGTCCTCGATCTTCGGCTTCAATCCCGGCGGCACTGTCTACACTCGCGCCAACGGGATTGTGGCGCAGGACGGAATGGTCGGGGCGCCCTACGACATGCTCAAACAGGCCTGTTACGGCGCACAGCGGGACAAGCTGCTGGTTGTGCAGTACGAGACTCTGACCACTGATCCGGGCCGGACGATGCGTGCCATCTACGACTTCATCGGTGAACCGATGTACCCCCACACTTTTGACAATGTCGACTATGACGTCACCGACTTCGACGAACGGGCCGGCACGCCGGGCCTACACACCGTTCACGGCGAGGTCCGGGCCAAGCCGCGGGAGTCGATCCTGCCGCCCGACCTGTTCAACCGCTTCACCCGCGACGCGTTCTGGCGCGACCCGCAGGCCGTGCCCGCTGGTTTGCGGGTGGTTTAGCGAACAGCCGTCACTCAGTTCAAGCCTAGGTCCTGAACATTTGTTTCACATGCCATAGTTATGTACTGTCGTCCATATCGGTGGCGTGTGGGGCATGTCACCGGCGACGACGGGGTGCGCAACATGACTCAGGACGTTCATCCGGTTATCACGAGCGGGCTGGCCCTGGTCGGCGCCGGCATGATCGCCATCACACCGGTTCAGGCGCCCGCCGAGGCGGTGCATCGGGCCGTGCAGCTAACCACCACGCTGGACGACATCGTGCCGCCGGGCACCAGCCCGTTCGACTGGCCCACCGTCGTGCAATCGGTCGTGGGACATGGTGCGTCCCAGATCGGGAACGGCGTGACCGACTTCGCCGAGGGTGATTTCATCCACGGACTGGATTCAATAGTCACCGGCGTGGACAACATCCTGTTCGCCGCACCGCAGGACGTCTTTCTTGGGATAGTGCAAAGCTCGCTGGGGCAGCTGCCGGTCTTCTACGAGCTTTTCCAGGTGCTCGGCGAAGGGGCGCAACTGCCTCCGGCGTTTCCGATCACCGACCTGGCTGGGCTGTTCACCGACCTGCAATGGCTGGTCGGGGCCGGCTTCAACGCCATTTCCGATGGCGCCACCGACCTCGGTCAGGGCGCCACCGGCCTGGGCCTCGGCGAGATCATCATGGGCTTGAACCACCTGCTGGTGTCGTTCCCGCAGTGGCTGGCGCTCGGTCCGCTGCACATCGCGCTCAATGCGGTAGCGGACCCTGACGGTGTGCTTCCCGATCCCAGCGCGGTGGTGGAGGCCGTGCAGGATGCGGTGAACCTCGGCCAGACCCAGATCGACAGCGGGGTGGATCACCTCACCGACGGCAACGTGACCGACGCACTGTGGAATCTGAGCAGCGGTGCCAGCAACCTGCTGATTGGCACCCCACAGAACGCCCTGATCAGCATCATTGACATCCTGGCCGGAGAGCTGGCCCTGTACCCGCATTTCTCCCCGATCATCGACGACTGGCCGTCGCTGGATCTGGACGGGTTCCTCGCCGACCTGCAGGCCCGATTCGACAACCTCGCGGAGGCCTTCAGTCTCGGAGTCGAACGACTCTTCGAGGGAAACCTGCAAATGGGTGTGGCCCTCTTGGCGCGTGGACTCGACCAGCTGTTCGTGGAGATCCCCACCGAACTAATTCTCGGTCCGGTAACGCTGTTGCTGTCCGACCTGTGACGCCCCGCGTGTCCCTACCGGAGGTTGTCACCCCCACCCGCTAGCCTATCGAACAAATGTTCACCACAGTGGGGAGTGTGCGGTGCGGGTGATGGGCGTCGACCCTGGGCTGACGCGGTGCGGGCTGTCAGTGGTCGAAGGCGGGCAGGGGCGTCAGGTCACCGCTTTGGATGTCGATGTGGTGCGCACCCCGGCCGATCAGCCGCTGCCGCAGCGGCTGTTGACCATCAGCGACACCGCCGAGCACTGGCTGGACACTCACCACCCCGACGTGATCGCGATCGAGCGAGTGTTCTCCCAACAGAATGTCTCCACGGTGATGGGCACCGCGCAGGCCGGCGGGG
>NZ_JRMM01000240.1:0-2511 GCF_000972905.1 Mycobacterium sp. UM_Kg27 | reverse complement strand
CGCCTCGTCCTCCACCGTCTGCGCGTGCACATCAAAACGGCCCGCCATCGAACGCATCGCGTCCGGATCAGTCATAAAACGTGTTGCCATGATTTTCTCTCTCTTGCTCGGAATTCGTTGTGGTAGCCGGGCGCCGACCCGGCAGACACGTGTGTGTTCAGGCCCCTTCCGCTACCCGCCGGCCGGCGAACGGGGCATAACCTTGGGTGCCTTGGCGGCCATCGCGCCCATGCCACGTCCGGCCATCGCGCCCATCATGGCGTGGCCGAAGGGGCCGCCGGGCAGCCCGGAGCCTGCCGACATGGTCTGGATGGGGGCGCTGACCGTAGTGGCGGGCAGCACCGGGGCGGCACGGACCATACCGTCGGCGGCCATCGACCACGCTCCCGGCACCTTCAGCGCGCCCATCGAGGCGGCCTGGCCGAGCTTGGCGGAGATCGCGTTGGTGGCCGAGCTGAAGTGGCCCGCGAGCACGCCGACCGCGCCCTGCAGCTTGTCGTTGACGAAGTCGCCGATCTGAGTCATCAGGGTGCCGGCGCCCCCGGCGGCCGTCTGCCCTGCCAACGCCCCCGTGGCACCGGCCGCACCGCCCATCCGGGCGAACTGCATCAGCATCGGCAGGAAACGCACCAACATCATCAGGGGCATAGACCCATAGCTGATGGGTGACATCACTGAGCTGATCGTCGTGGCCCCCGCCTTGGCGCCGAGCATCGTCGACGGGAGACCGACCGCGTCGAGCAGTCCACCGACGGTGGCAAAGTCGTAGCCGGGCGTGGTCGGTACACCGGTGCCGGTGCCGGGGGTGGGACCGCCCTCAGCCGATCCCGGTGTCCCCTGGGTCGTCGCCTGCGCAGCCTGCGGCGGGTTCGACACCTGTTGCAGCGCGTTGTTATTGGCCTCCGCAGACCCGCTGTACGTGTCCATCGCGGCGCCGTCGGTCGCCCACATCACTTCATACTGGTGCTCGGTGGCCTGGATCAGCGGAGTGTTCTGGCCAAAGAAGTTGGTCGAGATCAGCGCCAGCAGCATCGCGCGGTTGGCGGCGATCACCGCGGGCGGCACCGACGCGGCCCGCGCCGCCTCGAACAGCGCGGCGGCCTGAGTTGCCAGGGCAGCGTTGTTGGCAGCGGTGACCGCGGCTTGCTCCAGCCATGCCACGTAGGGGGCGGTCGAGGCTGTCGCGACAGCCGAACCGGCTCCCGTCCACGTCGAGTCCAGATTGGCGATCACCGAGTGGGTCGCGGTGGCCGAGGTCATCAACTCGCTCGACAGCTGAGTCCACGCTGCCGCGGCCTCGAGCAACGGACTCGAGCCGGGGCCGGTATAGATAAGCCCGGAGTTGATCTCGGGCGGAAAGATACTGAAACTCATCGAGGCCCCCCGCTTCAGCCAGCTGCCGTGGCGTTTACAGCCTCAGTGACGTCGTAAGCGTTGGCGTTGCTACCCAAAGTGGCCGCGATCTGCTGGTGCACCAACGCCGCCTGCGCGCTGACTTCCTGGAACAGGGATCCGTGCGCCGAGAACTGTGCAGCAGTAATGGCCGACACCAGGTCGGCGGCAGGCGCGATCACACCGGTGGTGGGAGCAGCAGCGGCGGTGACCCCCGCGGTCATCGAGTCGCCGATTCCGGAAAGGCTTCCGGCGGCCGCCGTCAGAACCTCTGGCTGCGCGGTTACGAACGACATTGTTCCTCCTGGGGGTCGTGCAAGCGTCTCGGGGAAGTGTTTGATACTCGAAGTCTGCGTCAATACTTGACGTACGTCACTCTAGCGGACAGTTGTAATAACGGTCTGATAAAGCTGGGGCGCCCGAGGCGAACAACAACGCGTGGCCAGCGCACCACGGGGTCCTGGAGACACGAGTTGAAGCGTTCACCGAGCAGACGACCTCTCTTGGATCCTTGGGGCAGGTAGCTGCGGCGGCCGTCGCGGGAAGCGTCCCATTGCGGCCGGATGCAGAACGTAACACCGGCTCGACCTCGGGGTACAGCGCCGCTACAAACATTCAGTAAAGCTTTGGGATCTGGTCAGACAAAGCTGTATTCACTTAGCCAAGGCGCGGGATTCAACAGGTGCAACCGCGCTAAACCGGGCCTGGGGGCGGGTGCCGGTATGCGAAGCTAGGGTGCCCCACTCGGTCGGCTGGCCACCATCCAACTACGGACAACTCCACGGAGCGTGCGATGACCTTCAACGAGGGTATGCAGATCGACACCAGCACCACCTCATCAGGCGGCGGCGGTCGTGGGATCGCGATCGGCGGCGGCGTCGCCGGGCTGGTGATCCTGGTCGTGGCGCTGCTGTTGGGGGCCGATCCCGGTGAGGTGCTCAGCCAGCAGCCCGTGGACCGCGGCCAGTACACGTCACCGGGCTTCGACCTCGACAAATGCCGCACCGGCAAGGACGCCAATAAATACGTGCAATGCCGGGTGGTCGCCACGGCCAACTCGGTGGACGCGGTGTGGTCGGACCTGCTGCGTGGGTACACGCGCTGTCTCTTATACACATC
>NZ_JRMM01000239.1:0-2515 GCF_000972905.1 Mycobacterium sp. UM_Kg27 | reverse complement strand
GATGTGTATAAGAGACAGCACCGAGACTCAGTCTGACAGCGCGGTATCCGAAAACGAGTCCGCCGCAGACTCACCTTCCGACGACTCGACCAAGTAGCGCAGCGCCAGCAGGTAACCCCGCACTCCGAAGCCGACGATCACGCCGTTGGCAATCGGGCTCAGGTAAGAGTGCCGCCGAAACTCTTCGCGCGCATGCACATTGGAGATGTGCAGCTCGATGAGCGGGGCGGGCAGTTCAGCGCAGGCGTCCCGCAGCGCCACCGAGGTGTGGGTCAGCCCGCCGGCGTTGAGGATCACCGGTTCGGCGGCGTCGGCTGCGCAGTGAATCCACTCCAGCAGCTCGGCTTCGCTGTCGCTCTGACGCACCACCACATCGACCCCGAGTGCGGCCGCTTCCCGCTCGATCAGCGCCTGCAGATCCGCATAGCTGGTGCTGCCGTAGACGTCGGGCTCGCGCCGGCCCAGCCGTTGCAGGTTGGGGCCGTTGATGACGTTGATCCGGTTCATCGCCGCTCCAATCGGAATCGCCGGCCCACCTCGTCGTAGGCGGCCGCCAGCAGCATCGGGTCAGGTCCCTCCAGCCGGCCCGGCTTCGCCAGGCCGTCGAGCACCACGAAGCGCAGCACACCGGCCCGAGTCTTCTTGTCCCCCATCATGTATTCCAGCAGTGCCGGCAGCGCGTCCTCGTAGTAGCTGACCGGCAGTCCGAGCGACAGCAGGATCGAGCGATGCCGGTCCGCGGTCGCGTCGTCGAGCCGTCCGGTGATGCGGGCCAGCTCGGCGGCGAACACCAGACCCACCGACACCGCGTCGCCGTGGCGCCATTGGTAATGCTCCAGCGCTTCGATCGCGTGCGCCAGAGTGTGGCCGTAGTTGAGGATTTCGCGCAGATCCGATTCTTTTTCGTCGGCGGCGACCACCTCTGCCTTGACGGTGATGGCCCGCCTGATCAGCTCGCCGAGCACCTCGCCCGCCGGATCCATCGCGGCAGTCGGATCGGCCTCGATCAGATCCAGGATCACCGGATCGGCGATGAAGCCGGCCTTGACGATCTCCGGCATGCCCGCGACGATCTCGCGCTGCGGCAGCGTCTCCAGGGTGGCCAGGTCGACCACGACGGCGGCCGGTTGGTGGAACGCACCGACCAGGTTCTTGCCGGCTTCGGTGTTGATGCCGGTCTTACCGCCGACCGCGGCGTCCACCATGGCCAGCAACGTGGTGGGCACATGCACGATCGAAATGCCGCGCAGCCAGGTCGCGGCGGCGAATCCCGCGACATCGGTGGCGGCGCCGCCGCCGAGACTGACCAGCGCGTCACGGCGGTCTAGGCCGATGCGGCCCAGCACGTCCCAGATGAAGCCGAGTACCTGCAGCGACTTGCCGTCTTCGGCGTCCGGGATCTCGATGCGGTGCGCTTCGATCCCCTTGTCGGACAGGTAGGTTCGGATGCCCTCGGCGGTCGCCTCCATGGTCGGCTGATGCAGGATAGCGACCTTGTTGCGCCCGGCGAGCAACCCGGCGAGATCACCGAGCAGGCCTTTACCGATCACCACCGGGTACGGCGGGTCGGTGGCCACCGTCACGGTGATCGGCTCGGGAATGTCGGTCACTTGCGTCCTCCGGTCTGTCGTGCGGCCACGGTGGCGGGTGTAGGTGGCGAATCGGCGGGCGTCGGTGCTGCCGGTTGCGGGTGCGTCCGGTCGGCGGGGGCGCCGGCCTCCAGCCGAGACACGATATAGCGCACCACCGCACCCGGGTTACGCCGGTTGGTGTTGACCCGGATCGTCGCGAGCCGTCGGTACAGCGGCACCCGCTGCGACATCAGCTCACGGAACTTCTCGGCCCGGCCGGGGCCGGCGAGCAGGGGCCGTACCGTACTCCCGCTGGTACGACGTACGCCTTCGGCGGCGCTGATCTCCAGGAACACCACCGTGTGTCCGGCCAGCGCTTCGCGTACCCCGGGGGTGGTGACGGCTCCCCCGCCGAGCGACAGCACACCGGAATGCTCGGCCAGCGCCTCCCGGATCACGTCTTCTTCGATGCGACGGAATTCCGGTTCGCCATCGGTGGCGAAGATGTCGGCGATGGTACGACCGGTGCGGGCCTCGATGGCGGCATCGGTGTCGAGCATCTCAACGTCGAGAGCCTTGGCCAGGCGCCGTCCTATCGTGGATTTGCCCGCCCCGGGCAAACCCACCAGAACCGCTCTGGGCGCCATGGGCTACCCCGAGGCCCGTTCCTGGTCCGCCGCCGGCACCCGGTCGGCCACCGAACGCCGGTAGGCCTCGATGTTGCGCCGGGTTTCGGTCAGCGAGTCGCCGCCGAACTTGTCCAGCGCGGCGCGGGCCAGGACCAACGCGACCATGGCTTCGGCCACCACGCCGGCGGCCGGCACCGCGCACACGTCGGAGCGTTGATGGATCGCGACCGCTTCCTCGCCGGTGGCCATGTCGACGGTGGCCAGGGCGCGCGGCACCGTGGAGATCGGCTTCATCGCCTGTCTCTTATACACATC
>NZ_JRMM01000238.1:0-2553 GCF_000972905.1 Mycobacterium sp. UM_Kg27 | reverse complement strand
AGATGTGTATAAGAGACAGAGGCCGACCCGCTCGACGCCCTGTTGTGGCGCGCCGCCCGCCCGGGTGAGCCCAGTTGGCCCGCGCCGTTCGGGGCCGGCCGGCCGGGGTGGCATGTCGAGTGTTCCGCGATCGCGTTGAGCCGCATCGGCTCCGGTCTCGACATCCAGGGCGGCGGCTCCGATCTGGTCTTCCCGCATCATGAGTTCTCCGCCGCGCATGCCGAATCCCTTACCGGGGAGCGCCGTTTCGCCCGCCACTATGTGCACGCCGGGATGATCGGCTGGGACGGGCACAAGATGTCCAAGAGCCGCGGCAACCTGGTGCTGGTCTCCAAGCTGCGCGCTCAGGGGACCGATCCGGCCGCGATCCGGCTGGGGCTGCTGGCCGGGCACTACCGCAGTGACCGGTTCTGGGACGACGCCACCCTGGTAGCTGCCGAGGCGAGGCTGAACCGCTGGCGGACCGCGACGACGCTGCCCGCCGGACCGGCTGCCGATGACGTCATCGGCCGGGTGCGTCGTTATCTGGCCGATGACCTGGACACCGTCCAGGCGTTGGCCGCGTTGGATGGCTGGGCTACCGATGCGCTGGAGTACGGCGGCCATGACGCCGACGCACCGCGGCTGGTGGCCACGGCGGTCGACGCGCTGCTGGGAGTGGCGCTGTAGGACACCCGCGGCGGGAGTAGGTTGAGCCCATGTCTTCGATTCACTCCCAAGTCGTTTTCATCACCGGCGGCGCGCACGGTATTGGCGAGCAGCTGGCCCGCCGGCTGCACTCCCAGGGCGCCTCTGTGGTGGTGACGGACCTGGATGAGGCCGCCCTCAACACGCTGGCCGAGGATCTGGGTGACCGAGCGCTGACCGCCGTCGCCGATGTGCGGGATCTGGCCGCGATGCAGGCGGTGGTCACGCAGGCCACCGAGCGTTTCGGCGGCATCGACACCGTGGTGGCCAATGCCGGCATCGCCAGCTACGGGTCGGTGCTGAACGTGGACCCCGAGACCTTCAAGCGGGTGATCGACGTCGACGTGATGGGCGTGTTCAACACCGTGCGGGCCGCGCTGCCGTCGGTCATCGAGCGTCGCGGCTATGTGCTGGTGGTGTCCTCGCTGGCGGCGTTCAGTCCGCTGGCCGGGATGGCGTCCTACGACGTGGCCAAGGCCGGGGTCGAGCACTTCGCCAGTGCGCTGCGCCAGGAGGTCGCCTACCAGGGCGTTGAGGTCGGATCGGCGCACATGGCCTGGATTGACACACCCTTGGTTCGCGATACCAAGGCCGATCTGGGGGCGTTCGGCGAGATGCTGTCCAAACTGCCGTGGCCGCTCAACAAGACTACCTCGGTCGACAAGTGTGTCGACGCCTTCGTCGCAGGCATCGAGGGCCGTCGGCGCCGCGTCTACTGCCCGGGCTGGGTGGGGGTGTTCCGCTGGATCAAGCCGGTGCTGACGCTGCGGCCGGTGGAAGGCCCGTTCATCAAGGGCGCCGCCACCATCGTGCCGCGGATGGACGCCGAAGTCGCCGCGCTGGGCCGCTCCACCAGTGCCTACAACGAGAAAATGGAGAAGTAGACCCGCGGTTCAGCGTCGCCGGCGCCGCAGGTAGCGCTCGAACTCGGCGGCCAGCGCGTCGCCGTCGATCTTGTTCAACGCCTCGGTCATGTCGACCTCGGCGTCGCCGCGTTCCTCCAAAGAGGTCACGTAGTCGGCGATCTCGTCGTCCTCGCTGGCCATCTCGGTGACCGCCAGCTCCCACTCCTCGGCTTGGGCCGGCAGGTCGCCCAGTGGCACCTCGATGTCCAGGGCGTCCTCGACGCGGCGCAGCAGCGCGACCGTGGCCTTGGGGTTGGGTGGTTGTGAGACGTAGTGCGGTACGGCCGCCCAGAAGGTGACCGCCGGAATGCCGGCCGCCACGCAGGCGTCCTGGAACACCCCGGTGATCCCGGTGGGCCCCTCGTAGCGGGTCTCGGTCAGCCCGAATCGGGTGGCTGACTCCGCCGAGTACGCGGCGCCGGACACCGGCACCGGGCGGGTGTGGGGCGTGTCGGCCAGCAGCGCGCCCAGGATCACCACGGTGTCGACGTTGAGTTCTTCGATCACCGCCAGCAGCTCGGCGCAGAACGACCGCCAGCGCATGTTCGGCTCGACGCCGTGCATCAGCACGATGTCGCGGTCGCTGCCCGGCGGCCGGCAATGCGAAATGCGCATCGACGGCCAGACCAGCTCCCGGGTGACGCCGTCGAGCTGGCGAATCACCGGCCGATTCACCTGGTAGTCGTAGTAGGCCTCGTCGTCGATCTCGGCGATCAGCTTGGCTTCCCAAATGTTGTTGAGATGCTGCACCGCATCGCTGGCGGCGTCACCGGCGTCATTCCAGCCCTCGAACGCAGCCACCACGATGGTGTCGTGCAGTTCGGAAAGCGCGGGGCCGTCATCCGGTCGGGTCACATGGCCAGGGTAAGGCCTGGGCATTGATCACGGGCCGCACCGGACCCGCGGAGTCGGCTTGTTCATCGGGGCATTCGTCTCGACCCCGGGCCTGTCTCTTATACAC
>NZ_JRMM01000237.1:0-2745 GCF_000972905.1 Mycobacterium sp. UM_Kg27 | reverse complement strand
CCCGGGGACCCAGATGCCGCCGCCGGACAGCGCGGTGGAGCCGCCGAAGTACCGCGACTTCTCCACCACCAACGTGTCGAGGCCGCGGCCGTCGGCGGCCAGCGCCGCAGTCATCCCGCCGCCACCCGAACCGATGACGAGTACGTCGACGACGTGATCCGTGCCGGTCACCCGCGCACCTCATCCGGTTGTGCCACGCGGATGGCGAACCCGGCGATCAGTTCTGGGGCCGGCCGGTAGTAGCGGTAGGTGGTGCGATATTCACCCTGAGTGGCCAGTGCGCCGAAAGCGGCTGCCCAGGTGCGGATCTCGTGTGCCGATCCACCGCCGGACTCGGTGATGAACGCATTGGACCAGTCGTTGAGTTCATCGAGGCGGCCGCTGTCCACGATCGACAGGAACCGCTGGTCGAATTCGGGGTTCAGCGGGGCGAGGTCGTTCGTCCCGGCTGCGAAGTCGCGGGCCGCGGCGATCACCGCGTCTTGGCGGGCTTGGCGCTGCTCGGCGCTCATGGCGGTGCCGTTCAGGATCCGGTCCCGGGTGACCGGCGGTGCGGTCGCCAGCGTCGGAAGCGGCGGATCATGCGAGAGCCCACCGGATCCCACCACCAGCACCCGCAGGTCCAGTCCGGCCAGGAACTCGCCCACCGCGGCGCCGAGCGCACGAGCGCGGTGTATCGGGCCCAGTGGTGCGGCGACGGCATTGAGGAAGATCGGGATCACCGGGCACGCCGCAGCGTCGCCGAACAGGCGCTCCAGTGGCTGCACCACCGCATGATCGACGTCCATGGATGCCGAAACAGCCACGTCCACACCGCGTTCCAGCACTGCCGTGGCGCATTCACCGGCGAGATCGGCCGGTACGTCCAGCGGTCCCAGGTGCGTACCGTAGTCACCGATGCCCTGCGCGGCGGTGCCGATGCAGAACGGCGGCATCAGCTTGAAGAAGAAGCCGTTGTAGTGGTCCGGCGCGAACACCACCGCCAGCTGCGGATCGAAGTCGGCGACGAATGCCGCCGCTCGCGCGATCGCGGCCTCGATGTCGTCCATCAACTCACGGGGTGGTCCCGGCAGATTCAACAGTGGGCTGTGGGACATGCAGCACAGGGCCAGTGTCATCGCGGCGATCACCCCCTTGCACGGTCACGGCCAGCACGTCAAAGAGTCGTGTGCTCATCTCGGGTGCGCGCTGGGCGATGCAGGCCGCGGCGATGCAGCGATCCGGGCGCAGGAACAACACCGATTCGCTGTGGCGGTCGAACCAGGCCTTCAGCTCTCCGGTCCGGTCGCCAATGATGGTGATCGCGGGGTCATCGGCCTGATCGGGCGGGGTCCAGTGCAGCTGGGTCGAGGGCCGTACCGCGATGAAGCTCGCCCCGAGCGCCGTCCACCGCGCGAACGCCTCCTCGCCGAGCAGCGCCCGGGGATTGTTGTTCCAGGCCAATACCGCGAAACCGGTGCCGATCACGTCGTCGAGGAGAAGGTCTGTGCCACTGCGGGTGTCGACGCGCGGCTGGATGAACAGGGTCCCGGTCGGGGAATCGGGGCGCCGTGGCTGGTCATGGACGACTGCACCCTGCTCATAGCACGGCATCGGCTTGAACCGCATCTCCAGGACGTAGCGTTTGAGGGTCGGTACCGCCGAGGCGGCCCGGATCACCCGATCACGCAGGCCCGCGACGCGGCGGTTGGTCGGCGAGATCACCTTGCCCACCATCGTGGACAGGTCGATCATCGCGCGGGCGTGCTTGCGCCGCTCGGTGTCGTAGCTGTCCAGCAGGCTTGGCCGAGCCTGCCCCCGGACCACCGCGGCCAGCTTCCAGCCCAGGTTCATCGCGTCGCGGATCCCGCTGTTGTAGCCCTGGCCCTGCCAGACCGGCATGAGATGCGCGGCGTCGCCGGCCAACAGCAGCCGCCCGCGCCGAAAGGCCCCGGCGATCCGGGAGTGGTGGGTGTAGAGCCGGTGGCGGATCACATCGACGTCGTGCGGATAAGGCAGGAACGGGGCCAGCATGGCCGCGACGAATTCGGGATCCTCGGCCTGCTCATCGGTCTCGTGGGCGTGGATCATGAACTCGAACCGGCGAATACCGTGCGCAATCGAGATCGATGCGTACGGGCGCGCCGGGTCGGCGCCGACTTCACTGTTGGGATGGCCGAGCGGGTCATTGGCGATGTCAACCACCAGCCAGCGCGTCGACGAGGTGGTGCCGTCGAAGGACACTCCCATCAGCCGGCGGGTGGCGCTGCGCCCGCCGTCGCACCCGACCACGTAGCGAGCCGACACCGTCTCGGGTTCCGGTCCGTCGCCACCGATGCTGACCGCCACCGCGTCGTCGGTTTCAGCACACCCAGTCATCGGCCGGCCCCACAACACCTCGACGTGGTCGAAGCGTTCCAAGCCGCGCAGCAGTTCGGCGTCGACCAGCGGCTGCACGAATCCATTGCGCTTGGGCCAGCCGAAACAGGCGTCGGCAGGCGCCATTTCGGCCAGCAGTCGCCGGCGGCCGTCGTAGAACCGCAGGATCTGGTTCGGGACGGTATGCGGCAGCACAGCATCCACCAGGCCGATCGCCTGGAAGGTGCGCAGCGACTCATCGTCGAGGCCGACCCCGCGGGGATAGTCGATGAGGGTGTCGCGGTCCTCGATGACCAGGGTGCGAATCCCTTGCAGGCCGAGGATGTTGGCCAGGGTCAGGCCGACCGGCCCGGCGCCGACCACGACGACCTGTCTCTTATACACATC
>NZ_JRMM01000236.1:0-2829 GCF_000972905.1 Mycobacterium sp. UM_Kg27 | reverse complement strand
CACTCACCACCCCGACGTGATCGCGATCGAGCGAGTGTTCTCCCAACAGAATGTCTCCACGGTGATGGGCACCGCGCAGGCCGGCGGGGTGATCGCGCTCCAGGCTGCTCGACGTGGCATCACCGTGCATTTCCACACCCCCAGCGAGGTCAAAGCCGCGGTGACCGGCAACGGTTCGGCCGACAAGGCGCAGGTGACGGCGATGATCACCCGGATTCTCGGGTTACAGCAAAAGCCGACTCCCGCCGACGCCGCGGATGCGCTGGCGCTGGCGATCTGTCACTGCTGGCGGGCCCCGATGATCGCCCGGATGGCGGCAGTCGAGGCGCTGGCCGCCGAGCAGCGGCGTAACTACACCGCCAAGCTCAAGGCGGCCCGGGCATGATCGCGTCGGTACGTGGCGAGGTCATCGACATCGCGCTGGACCATGCTGTGGTCGAGGCGGCCGGGGTCGGTTACAAACTGATGGCCACCCCGGCGACCCTGTCGATGCTGCGCCGTGGCAGCGAATCCCGTTTGATCACCGCGATGATCGTGCGGGAAGACTCGATGACGCTCTACGGATTCCCGGACGGTGAGGCGCGCGATCTGTTCCTGACGCTGATCGGCGTCTCAGGCATTGGACCCAAGATCGCCCTGGCCACCCTGGCGGTCTACGACGCGGCAACACTGCGCCGGGCGCTCGCTGACTCCGACGTCACCGCATTGACCCGGGTGCCCGGGATCGGCAAGCGCGGCGCCGAGCGGTTGGTGCTGGAACTGCGTGACAAGATCGGTGCGGTGGCCGCGTCCGACGGCGCGGTGTTCAGCGGTCATGGGGTACGCGCTCCGGTGATCGAAGCCCTGATCGGGCTCGGCTTTGCCGCTAAGCAGGCCGAAGAGACCACTGACAAGGTACTGGCCGACGCGCCCGATGCGACCACCTCCGAAGTGCTGCGGACCGCGCTGAGCCGGCTGGGGAAGACCAAGTGAGCCAATCCGATGAGCCCGGCGGTTCAGCAAGGCTCGACGGAGGAGAGCCGAAGCTGGGACCGTCGCAGGAACCGGGCGAACCGGACGCCCGGGAGGTCTCCCCGGCGCTGACCGTCGGCGAGGGAGACATCGACGCCGGGCTGCGCCCGCGCAGTCTGGCCGAGTTCATCGGGCAGCCGCGGGTACGCGAGCAGTTGCAGCTGGTGATCGAGGGCGCCAAGAACCGCGGCGGCACACCCGATCACATCTTGCTGTCCGGCCCACCAGGGCTGGGTAAGACGTCGCTGGCGATGATCATCGCCAGCGAACTGGGCAGCTCGTTGCGGGTGACCTCCGGGCCGGCGCTGGAGCGTGCCGGGGACCTGGCCGCGATGTTGTCGAATCTGGTCGAGCACGACGTGCTGTTCATCGACGAGATCCACCGCATCGCCCGGCCGGCCGAGGAGATGCTGTACCTGGCGATGGAGGACTTCCGCGTCGACGTCGTCGTCGGGAAAGGGCCTGGCGCGACGTCGATTCCGCTGGAGGTGGCCCCTTTCACTCTGGTTGGTGCGACCACCAGATCAGGTGCGCTGACCGGCCCGCTGCGCGACCGGTTCGGGTTCACCGCCCACATGGATTTCTACGAACCGGCCGAACTGCAGCGGGTGCTGGCACGCTCGGCGAAGATCCTCGGGATCGAACTGGGCGCTGAGGCGGCGGCGGAGGTCGCGCGGCGCTCCCGTGGCACACCGCGGATCGCCAACCGGCTGTTGCGCCGGGTGCGTGACTACGCCGAGGTGCGTGCCGACGGGGTGATCACCCGCGACGTCGCCAAAGCTGCGCTGGCGGTCTATGACGTCGACGAACTGGGCCTGGACCGGCTGGACCGCGCGGTGCTCTCGGCGCTGACCCGAAGCTTCGGTGGCGGGCCGGTCGGGGTCTCCACCCTGGCGGTTGCGGTGGGGGAGGAAGCCGCCACCGTCGAAGAGGTCTGCGAGCCGTTCCTGGTGCGCGCCGGGATGATCGCTCGCACTCCGCGGGGTCGCGTCGCGACTCCGGCAGCGTGGACGCACCTGGGCATGGTGCCGCCGGCAGGCGCGGGGGGATTGGGGCAACAGGGGTTGTTCGAGTAGCTCGGGCTGCGCACCTTGCCCGGCTGCTGCATCTGGGACAGATTGTCGAGGTCGCGGTTCCCTCCGCGGGGCAGGAAGCGGTCCGTGATCTGGTGCGTGCCCGGGAGGACTGCCGCGGTGATCTGATGAGCGCCCGGCAGCGTATATCGAAATTGCTTCTGCGCCAAGGGATCATCTATTCCCATTGCCAGCCCTACCGGCCAGGGGGTGGATCTGCGGCGGCGACGCTGGGACGCCGCGACACCGGCGGCACGTGCCCGCGGACAGGCGGCCAACCGGCGGTTGCACCACCGCTGGGAAAGCTTCGATGCCCGCAAGAAGCGTCCCGTGCTGGCCAACACCGCTATCGCCCGGGAACTGGCCGGCTGGTGCTGGTCATTGGCTGTGCTCGACACCTGACAGCCCTGCCCACAACTGTCCGAACAGGCCACGGTGGTGGCGGCAGCGCCTGGGAGTGACCCGCGAACGCTCTATGAGTAATTCGGTTGTCCTGCAACATGAATGACGCTCGACTTCTAGACCAGCGATCCACTCCAGCAGAACAGTCCGTCCTGCGGTACCCAACCCGCGAATATCAGACTTGACGACGCGTCGACAACGACACGCTCGCCACCCACCAAAATCCTGTTCGGTCACCGAAGCGGCGCCCTAGGTGTAATGGCCAGGGACGTTGTGAACGGCGTGGTGCGCGGAAGTAGGTGAGGACCTCCGGTATCGGTGTGGTTACCACACGCACGCCGAT
>NZ_JRMM01000235.1:0-2859 GCF_000972905.1 Mycobacterium sp. UM_Kg27 | reverse complement strand
CAGATGTGTATAAGAGACAGGAGAGCACGCCTTCCGGCAAGCCCGCGTCGGCGAAGGTCTGCGCCAGCAGGTTCGCGCTGAACGGTGTCTCGGCCGCAGGCTTGAGCACCACCGTGCAGCCGGCCAGCAGGGCCGGCCCCAGCTTGTTGACCGCCAGGAACAGCGGCACGTTCCACGCGACGATCGCGCCGACCACGCCGATCGGTTCGCGGCGCACGATCGTCTGACCGTAGGCGCCGGTGCGGATCTCTTCCCAGCTGACCTCGTCGGCGGCCGGGCCGGCGAAGAAGTTCAGCGCGCCCAGCGAGCTCATCCAGTGCATCGTCTCGACGCTCAGCGGGGGCTGGCCGGTCTCGGCGCCCAGCAGCGCGGTGAACTGGTCTTTGCGCTCTTCCATCAGCTTTATCGCGGCGGCGATCACCGCGGCCCGCTCGGCGGGCGGGGTGGACGGCCACGGGCCGGAGTCAAACGCGGTGCGCGCGGCGGCCACCGCCGCGTCCACATCTGCTTTGGCAGCCAGCGGCACCTTGCCGACATACTCGCCGGTGGCCGGGTTGTGCACCTCGATCACCTGATCGGTGGACGGGGCGGTCCACTTGCCGCCGATGAAGAGGGTGTCGTATTCGGTGATGCTGGAGTCGGTCATGGGCGCCACCCTACCTAGCCGACGGACGGATTAGAACACGTTGCAGTCAATCCGTTATTCCGTTTGCAGCACCAGCACCAGGTTGCTCACACCGAACTCGCGAATCCCTGGCACCTTGGTGATCGACCACGCCCATCGCGGGTGATAACGGGGGAAAGCTGCGACCAGAGCGCCGGTGTGGCGAGCCCACTCCAAGCCCTCGGCGGCAGACACCGCGAACAATGACGAGCCGTAGTTGTTCTTGGGCGGGTGGCCGTGCCGGCGGGTGTAGCGCCGGGCGGCTCGCTGTCCGCCCAGGTAGTGGGTCAGGCCCATCTCGTGACCGCCGAACGGACCCAGCCACACCGTGTAGGACAGCACCGCCAGCCCGCCGGGCCGGGTGACCCGCAGCATCTCGTTGCCCAGCTGCCAGGGCCGCGGCACGTGCTCGGCGACGTTGGAGGACAGGCAGATGTCCACGCTGGCGTCGGCGAACGGCAGCGCCATCCCCGAGGCCCGCACGAACGTCCCCGCGGCGCCCGCGGGCCGAGGGCCCGCCGCGTGCACTTCCCCGGGGTCGGGTTCCACGCCGATATAGCGCAGACCGGCCTCGGCGAAAGCGGTGGCGAAGTAGCCCGGACCGCCGCCGACGTCGAGGACGGTCTTGCCGGCCGGATCGTCGCCGCAGACTCCGCGCCACAGTTCGGTGACCATGGCGGCGGTGTCGTCGGCCAGCGCACCGTAGAACCGATCCGGCGCGGTCTGCTCGTAGCGGAACTGGGACAGCAGGCGCACCGAACGGGCCAGCGTCGCGCGTCGCGCGAACAGGTCGGTGGCAGCCACCGAGCCAGCCTAGGCCGCCAGTAGGCCGACTACCCTGGTCGGCGTGTCTGCTGTCCGCTCGGTCCTGCTGCTGTGTTGGCGTGACACCGGGCATCCGCAGGGCGGCGGCAGCGAGACCTACCTGCAGCGCATCGGCGCCGAGCTGGCCGCCGCCGGCGTGACAGTCACCCTGCGCACCGCCCGCTACCCGGGCGCGCCCAAAGACGAGGTCGTCGACGGCGTGCGCATCAGTCGGCGCGGCGGCCCCTACACCGTGTATCTCTGGGCGCTGGCAGTGATGGCGGCGGCGCGCATCGGGCTTGGACCGCTGCGCGGGCTGCGACCCGACGCGGTGATCGACACCCAGAACGGGCTGCCGTTCCTGGCGCGGCTGATCTACGGGCGGCGGGTCGCGATGCTGGTGCACCACTGCCACCGCGAGCAGTGGCCGGTGGCGGGCCCGGTGCTGAGCCGGATCGGCTGGATGGTGGAGTCGAAACTGTCGCCCTGGCTGAACCGGCGCAACCAATACCTGACCGTGTCACTGCCCTCGTTGCGCGACCTGATCGAGCTCGGAGTCGGTCCCGAGCGCATCGCGGTGGTGCGCAACGGCCTCGATGAGGCGCCGCCGGCAACGCTGACCCGCCCTCGCTCGCCAACGCCGCGGGTGGTGGTGCTGTCTCGCCTGGTGCCACATAAGCAGATCGAGGACGCGCTGGACGCGGTCGCGGCGTTGCGTGCCCACGTGCCGGGCCTGCACCTCGATGTCATCGGCGGAGGTTGGTGGAGCGAGCGGCTGGTGGAGCACGCCGCCGAACTCGGGATCACCGACGCGGTCACCTTCCACGGCCACGTCGATGAGGTCACCAAACACGAACTCGTGCAACAGGCCTGGGTGCATGTGTTGCCGTCCCGCAAAGAGGGCTGGGGCCTGGCCGTCATCGAGGCGGGCCAGCACGGTGTGCCCACCATCGGCTACCGGGCCTCCGGCGGGTTGTCCGATTCGATCGTCGACGGAGTCACCGGGACCTTGGTCGACGATCGCGACGAGCTGGTCGAGCAATTGCGGCGATTGCTGGCGGATGCCGTGCTGCGCGAGCAGCTCGGCGCCAAAGCGCAGGACCGCAGCGCAGAGTTCTCCTGGCGGCAAAGTGCCGAAGGCTTGCATGCCGTGCTGGCGGCCGTCCAGGAACGTCGCTACATCAGCGGTGTGGTCTGAGGCGGTAGCTCCCTAAGCGGTGCGCGGCCAGGGTTGGAGCTGCTCGATCTGAGCGGCTAGGCCTAGCAGGGTCCGCTCCGAGCCGGGTTTGCCGACCAACTGCACGCCGACGGGCAGACCCTGGCGGTCGAGTCCGGCGGGCACGTTCATTGCGGGCCAACCGATGATGTTCCACGGCTGTCTCTTATACACA
>NZ_JRMM01000234.1:0-3028 GCF_000972905.1 Mycobacterium sp. UM_Kg27 | reverse complement strand
ATGTGTATAAGAGACAGCCTTTGTCCAGACCCGGTGGATTCCCCAGACGATGACGGGGATCAGCGGAACGCCCGCGCTATGGGCCATCCGGGCAGCCCCCGTCTTGAACTCCCGCAATTCGAAGCTACGGCTGATGGTGGCCTCTGGATTCAGACCGACCAGCTCGCCTTGCCGCAACCGCGCCACCGCTTCGTCGTAGGCGCCGGCCCCGGCGGAGCGGTCGACCGGAATCAGCTTGAGGTGCTTGATCACGAAGTTGACCACCGGGACCTCGGTCATCTCGGCCTTGATCATGAAGCGCAGCCGGCGGCGTCGCCGCAAGGCCGCGATCGAGGCCGGAAACCAGTCCAGGTAGCTGGTGTGGTTGACGGCGAGCACCGCCCCGCCGCGCTCGGGAATGTGCTCCAAGCCCTCGATGGTCACATGCGGCCCGTTGGCGTTCGCCAGCCGCGGGACCACAATCTCCAGCGCCCGGAAGACGGGTTCTGCCATGATCTACTGCTCCGTGCCAGATGGGTCGGTTCGCCGGTCGCCTGCGCGCTTGCGCATCCGTTCCGCCAGCTCCTGCTCTTCGGCAACCCTAGCCTCGTCGGGAGTGGGCGCGCCGCCGCCGAGTCGCCGGGGCACCCAGAACTCGCCTGCGGGGTGCGGATATTCCTGCTGCACCTGAGCCAGCAGCGGCGCCATTCGCTCGCGCAATCGGGCGCTGAGCGCGGCGGCGTCACCGGACGGGGCCAGCGGTTCCCCCGCCAGGACGGTGATCGGGATGTTGCTGCGCACCAACCGCGCCCTCGGGTGGTCCTTGGTCCACAGCCGGTGGGCACCCCAGACGATCAGCGGGACGATCGGAACCTGCGCCTCCAGCGCCATGCGGGCCGCACCGGATTTGAATTCCTTGAGCTCGAAGCTGCGGCTGATGGTGGCTTCGGGGTAGACACCCACCACCTCGCCGGAGCGCAACGCGGTCACCGCGTGCCGGTAGGCGTCGGCTCCGGCCGCGCGGTCGACCGGAATGGTGCCGGTGTGGCGGATCAGATAGTTGACCACCCGCACCTGCTGCATTTCTGCCTTGATCATGAACCGCATCCGGCGTCCGCGGCGGTATGCCGCCAGTCCGGCCGGCAGGAAGTCCACGTAACCGGTGTGGTTGATCGCGATCACCGCGCCGCCCTCAGCCGGGATGTGGTCCAGGCCGAGGTAGTCGATCGCTGCGCCGGCGATCTTCGCCGCGCTCAGCGCCGTGAGCTCCAAGGCCCGAAATACCGGCTGCATGCCAGCTCTACTCCGCTGTGCCCGTCGGGCTCGGCGGCTGCTTCTGGCGGGCGGCCCGCTCCTCGGCCTTGCGCGCCGCTTCGGCGGCGTCGAGCTGGAGCGCCTCGGCGGGGGTGGGGGCGCTGCCGCCCAGGCGCCGGGGCACCCAGAACGCACCGGCGGGATGTTCGGGGTAGGCGTCCTGCGTCTGCTCCAGCAGGTGCTGCATCCGGGTCTGCAGCAGCGCGCGGAGCTCTTCGACCGGCAATGTCGGCGGTATCGGCTCGCCGATGTTCACCGAGACCGGTATCTTGCTGCGGCCCAGTTTCTTCGGGTGGTCCTTGGTCCAGATCCGCTGGGCGCCCCACACGATGTGCGGGATGATCGGCACCTGCGCCTCGATCGCCATCCGGGCGGCGCCGCTCCTGAACTCCTTGAGCTCGAAACTGCGACTGATGGTGGCCTCCGGGTACACCCCGACCAGCTCACCGGCCTTGAGGTAGGAGACGGCGGTGGCGTAGGACTCCGCCCCCTGGCTGCGATCCACCGCGATGTGCCGGCAGCCGCGCATGATGGGCCCGCTGTAGCGGTTGTCGAACGTCTCCTTCTTGGCCATGAAGCGCACCCGACGCCGCGGCTTGCCGTCATAGGAGGCCACGCCGGCAAACAGGAAATCGAGGTAGCCGGTGTGGTTGATCGCGACCACCGCGCCGCCGGTGGCGGGCAGGTGCTCCCGGCCGGTGACGGTGATCTTCAAGCCCTCATAGCGCCACAGCGTGTGTGCAGCTACAGCGACAGTCCCGTACCAAGGCTCCACAGCGCCCAAGCCTAGGCGATGGGACGGGCCACGCCGCCGGTAAACTCCTCAGGGAGCTCTTTCAGCGTCGGGAGAAGGTACACGTGCAGGTCACCAGCGTCGGGCACGCCGGCTTCCGGATCGAGACCGCCGCAGGCAGCATCCTGTGCGACCCGTGGGTGAATCCGGCCTACTTCGGCTCGTGGTTCCCGTTCCCGGACAACTCGGCGCTGGACTGGGACGCTCTCGGCGACTGCGACTACCTCTACATCTCGCACCTGCACCACGATCACTTCGACCCGCGGCACCTGGCGGCGCACGTCAACAAGGACGCGGTGGTACTGCTGCCCGATTACCCCGTGCCCGATCTGCGTCGCGAGCTGGAAGAGCTGGGGTTTCACCGGTTCTTCGAGACCGCCGATTCGCAGCGACACACCGTGTCGGGTCCCAAGGGCGAGCTGGACGTGATGATCATCGCGCTGCGCGCCCCGGCCGACGGCCCGATCGGCGACTCCGGGCTGGTGGTCTCCGACGGCGTGACCACCCTTTTCAATATGAACGACTCCCGTCCGATCGACCTCGACGTGCTGCAGGCTTTCGACGCGATCGACGTGCACCTGCTGCAGTACTCCGGGGCGATCTGGTACCCGATGGTCTATGACATGCCGGCCCGGGCCAAAGAGTCGTTCGGCACCCAGAAGCGCCAGCGGCAGATGGACCGCGCCCGCCAGTACGTCGCCCACGTCGGGGCGACCTGGGTGGTGCCGTCGGCGGGTCCGCCGTGTTTTTTGGATTCCGAGCTGCGCTACCTCAACGACGACCACGGCGATCCGGCCAATATCTTCCCCGACGAGATGGTGTTCCTCGACCAGCTGCGCCGCAACGGCCATGACGGCGGGCTGTTGATGATTCCCGGGAGCACCGCGAGTTTCACTGGGGCGCAACTGGATTCGCTGGCACACCCTGTCTCTTATACACATC
>NZ_JRMM01000233.1:0-3047 GCF_000972905.1 Mycobacterium sp. UM_Kg27 | reverse complement strand
ATGTGTATAAGAGACAGAGGTAGCACTCTCGGGGGAGTCGGCGACGACGTAACCGTTGGTCATCGCGTTGACGGTGACCACCAGGTCGGGGTCGACGGCCAGGCACAGCGCCTGGTTGACCACCCCGTCGGCGTCGACTGCGGGGCTGGTGGCGAACTCGGCGGCCGACAGCAGCGCATCGAGGCGCCCGCCCGGGGCCAGCGATGTCGCCAGGTCGTCATCGGTGAGCCGAACCGGCAGGGTGCCGCCGGGTGCGCCGGGTGTCAGCCGGGGCCGATCGGCCAGCGGCCAGAACATAGTGAGTCGCACCGGTTGGGAGATGTCGGGTGCGACGGTGCCGGTCGACAGGTCGGCGTCCGGATCGGGTTTGGGCAGGCCGGTCACCGGCAGCAGGAACCGGGCGTCGTCCAGCCGGGTCGGCTCGCCGTAGTCGGGCGTGCCATTGACGTTGACCAGCACCGGATAGATGCCGGGGTGCTCAATGTTCAAGGCCGGCTGGCTCGCTGAGCGCAGAGGTGCCGCCAGCGTGAAGCGGGCTTCCTGCCCGCGTTGCAGCTCGGCGGCCACCGTGGCGAACGCGCCGACCGCGCGGTACTGGTCATTGGCGCCGCTGAGGTTGGTGCGCAGCCCGGCAGAGGAGGCGACCGCGCCGGCCTGCTCGAGGCGCACCATCACATCGCGCACCGGGCGGTCGCCCACATTGCTCACCGTGCCGGCGACGGTGACGAGCGGGACGCTGGAGGTGGTGACGACTTCCGGGGTGACGCGGTCGATGCGGATCTGTACGAACGGCGCCACATCGGGCTCCCCGGCGGGGGCATGCGGGGCGGCGCCGCCCAGTGCCGTGCCGAGAGTGATCAGGAGGGCGGTCACCACCGCCGGTAGGGCCGCCAACCGCCTCGGCGAGGGGCCCCCACCGCTTCGTCGCGTGCGGGTCACGGGTCCAGCCTGCGACCGTTCTTCGGGTCCGGCGAGTCCTCGCCCGCGCGAGTACGGCGGGCGCGAGAATGCGTCTGCTCGCGTCGCCAGGGTGCGGTCACCGGCAGGGGCGGCAGGGCGGCCGGGCCGTCGGCCTGCAACCGGTCGATCAACTCGTCGGCGACCTGCGCCAACCGGCGCTCGTCCGCGTACGCCAGGCGGGACGGCAGTTCCCGGATCGGCACCCACGCCACCTCGGCGACCTCGACGTCGTCGTCGCACAGCTCTCCACTGGAGAACCGCATCAGATAGTGGTGCACGGTCTTGTGCACCCGGCGACCGTCGGTCACGAACCAGTAGTCGATGCTGCCCAGCGCAGCCAGCACGCTGCCCTGCACGCCGGTTTCTTCGGCGACCTCGCGGATTGCGGTCTGCTCGGCGGTCTCGCCGACTTCGATATGCCCTTTGGGCAGTGACCACAGCATCCGGCCCCGCCGGTCGACCCGGCCGATCAGCGCCGCGACCTGCTCTTCGCGCGGGCCGTCGATGCCATCGACGACCAGCCCGCCGGCGGAGGTCTCGTGCACGGTGCGCAACCGGTCCGGCCCGTGCCGCGCGGTGCGGGGCCGGCGCTGGGCCGCACGACTCGGCGTCGCGCTCGGGCCGGGGCTGGCTTCGGTGGCCGGGGATTCGGCGTGGTTGATTTTCGGACCAGACGTGCGTCGACCACGACGCCGCCTGCGGCGCCGTCCCGAATTGGCTTCACCGCCGTCGGCCGACACCCATGCGATAGTAGCTGGCACGGTCGGGCGGATCTGCCTCCCTCGCCGGTGGCCCGCTTCGCCCGGCTTCGCCGTCCTCGCGACCACCGCTAAGCTCATCGAACGTGCCTGAAGCCCATGAAGACGCCGACCTGCTGACCACGGCGGCCGTCGCGCTGAACCGGCACGCCGAGTTGCTGCGCAGCCTCGGCGCGATGTTCGCCGAAGCCGGCCAGCAGATCTACCTGGTCGGCGGATCGGTCCGCGACGCGCTGTTGGGCCGGCCGAGCCCGGACCTGGACTTCACCACCGACGCGCGCCCCGAGCAGGTGCAGCGCATTCTGCGCGGACGCACCGAAGCGATATGGGACACCGGCATCGAGTTCGGCACGGTGGGCGCAACGCTGGCCGGGCAACGCGTGGAGATCACCACCTTCCGGGCCGACAAGTATGACAAGGTGTCCCGCAATCCCGAAGTGCGCTTTGGGGATTCGCTCGACGAGGATCTGGTGCGCCGAGACTTCACCGCCAACGCGATGGCGGTGCGCATCACCGCATCCGGGCCGGGGGAGTTCCTCGACCCGCTCGGCGGCCTGGCGGCGTTGCGGGCGGGTGTTCTCGACACACCGACCGCGCCGCAGAACTCCTTTGGTGACGACCCGCTGCGGATGTTGCGTGCCGCCCGGTTCGTGTCCCAGCTCGGCTTCACGGTGGCGCCGCGGGTGCGCGCCGCGATCGAGGACATGGCGCCAGAGCTCGCGCGCATCACCGCTGAACGGGTGGCCGCCGAATTGGACAAGCTGCTGGTGGGCGCCGACCCGGTGGCCGGCCTGGATCTGATGGTGGCCACCGGGATGGGCGATGTGGTGTTGCCCGAGGTGGGCGGCATGCGGATGGCGATCGACGAGCACCACCAGCACAAGGATGTCTACCAGCATTCGCTGACCGTGCTGCGTCAGGCGATCGACCTGGAGGATGACGGCCCCGACCTGGTCCTGCGGTGGGCGGCCTTGCTGCACGACATCGGCAAGCCGGCGACCCGCCGGCACGAAACTGACGGAGGCGTCAGTTTCCACCACCACGAGGTGGTGGGCGCGAAGATGGCCCGGAAACGGATGCGCGCGCTGCGCTACTCCAAGCAGATGATCGACGACGTGTCGCAGCTGGTCTACCTGCACCTGCGGTTCCACGGTTACGGAGACGGCAAGTGGACCGACTCGGCGGTGCGGCGCTACGTCACCGACGCCGGACCGCTGCTGGCGCGGCTGCACAAGCTGGTCCGGGCGGACTGCACTACTCGCAACAAGCGGCGCGCTGCGCGCCTGCAGGCCAGCTACGACCAGCTCGAAGCTGTCTCTTATACACATC